>JBJOOW010000253.1:0-3494 GCA_046051095.1 Bacteroidota bacterium
GCACCTTCGGGGTAGCCGGCTATGTTTTGGTTATATATAGCTACATAACAATCTACCAGTGCCGCACTGGTGTATTTATAAAAATCGGCATCGCTAATTACAGTGTCTTCTTTTTTACAGCCACTGGTACCTATTAAAAGTATTGCCAGTAGTGCTATTAGTGGGTGTTTAGCTTTCATTGATATATGTTTATTGCAAAGCAACCCATTAACTATGTAATAAATTATAACCTATACCATATGTTATACTGATTTTTGTCAGCATTAGCAGGCTTTGTAAAAGCATGTTCTAACACGCTTTTGGTTGACTATTGTTGGTTGCCCATAAAAAAGCCCGCTGGTAAATGCCGGCGGGCTTTTAAAGTATGTGTTTAATAAACCTGTTACACCTGCGGGTTCATGTTCCGCACAGCGGCTTCAAATTCGTCTTCGTTGGTTTTTACCCAGTTAAGCGATACCACCGTTTGTTTCTCCAGCGTTAGCAGTTGCAGGGCATAGTACATTTCGCCATTGCTGTAACGCACGGCTACAATGTAAACCGGCTGGCCAATTTTAAGGTCGTCAAAGCGGCTGTAGCCAACACAGTTATCGCCGCGCACAATAGTGTTTTTATCTTTCAGCACCAGGCGTACATCGCTGTCGGCATCATCGCGTATTACCACATCGGCAGCAGGGCCGTCGGCCTCTATTATTTTGCTGCAGGCTATCCAGCCCAGTTTATCAAACTGGCGGGTGCAGGTGCGGCTGTTGTGGTGTTTGCTATCGGTTTTATCGTTAACCAAAGCCACCATGTTGTTTTCGGTAAAATCTACTATTACCTGGTTTTTGCGGCGCAGGTTAAAATCTATATTCAGTTTTACCAGTGCGTTTACTTTGCGTTTGCCGTAAGTGGCAGGTTTCCATTTAGGCATCTGTTCCAGTGTGCTTATTATCTCATCGCGAAACGTTTTATAAGCCGAGCCGCAGTTTACATCGTGTACCTTACCGTTTTTATCTACTGTAAACGTTACCTCTACGTTCGATGAAAGCTCATTTCGCTTCGCATCCTCGGGGTACTCCAGTTGTGCCAGCAGGTAGTTTTTAAGGTCGTAGTTTTTGTAGCTGAAAACAGGTTTGCTGGTTGTTGTTTTAGCAGGCTTGCCGGGCTCTTCTATTTCGCCGGCGGGCAGCCAATTGGTGTAGTTGTTTAGTGGGGTGCCGTAGTAAAAATTATAACCATCACCCTCGCTAAGCGCAAACGGAAAGTCGATAGTTATTTCTTCGCCTTCTTTTAGCTGCACCGGCTGCCCGTTGCAGGTAGCGGTAACGTACACCGCCACTTTACCCTCCATAGCTTTGTTGCCAAAGGTGGTGGTAAGGTTCTCCTCCAGCATTTCGCCGGTGGTGTAGCACTCCTTCATTTCAATATCAATATCCTGGTTTACCTCGCGGCCATCTTTATACGTAAAGCTGTTAGGGTTAACCGATACGCGGGTTCCATACTCGCCCTGTAGTTCGTTCAGCTCAACAGGTTTAATGCTAAAGTGCTGTGGTGTAGCTTTCATGTTAGCCAGCAGGCCCAATATGGCTTTGCTGCGCTTTAGGGGCACATCTTTATCTTTAGGCTCTACGGTTACCAGATATTCTTTGGCTGTTGGTGCCTGGTTAAAGGTTTGCATCATGCTTTGCTGCATGCTTTCTTCAACCACCACCGTTTCGGCACGCTGCTCGCTGTTGGTATTACAACCCCATAAAAACATAACCGCTGTTGCAACAAGTAAGTACTTCTTCATAGGCTGGGAGTGTTAGGTGTTTAAATATAACGAAATATTGAAGCCCGATATTTTTTTGAGGCCATTTTATTGCCCATTTACAAGTATTTGTTTGTATAAATTAGTAGACAATAGCCTATTTTAACCGCGGCGGCCTTTATATGGTATGTTTTTATTTCATTTTCCGACTTTTTCGTTTTTATTTGCCGTCCTTTTTTAGGGATAATATATAATGTAAACAACGGGTTGTAAAGCCCTATTTTTTAAAAAAACCGGATAACTCACATGGCAGTAATAGGTAAAATTCGTCAGCGTAGTGGTTTGCTGATTTTCCTGATTGGTCTTTCCATCGTTCTGTTTCTTATAATGGATGCCACCAACTCGCAAACAAGTATTTTCCGTAGCCGTAAAGACTCGGTAGGCTCGGTAAACGGCGAAAAAATCACGTACGTTGATTTTAACACCAAATACGAAGAGAACTTAAAAAATGCCGAAGAGCAGATGCGTGGTAACCCGGTTACCGAAGATCAGCGCAACTACCTGCGTACCCAAACCTGGAACGATATGGTTAGCGATCGCATTTACGCTACGGTTTACAAAAACCTGGGCATTAACGTTACCCCCGAGGAACTGAGCGAGCTGGCTACCAGCACCGAAAACGCATCTCAGTATCTGGTAAACGACCCTCAGTTTAAAAACCCGCAAACCGGTCAATTCGACCCATCGCGCGTGCGCATGGTTATTAACCAGCTTAGCCAAACCGGCGAAGGTGCCGAAGCTACCCGCGCTCAATGGTTACGTTTCGAAAAGTTTTTGAAACAAAACCAATATCAGGAAAAATACAACAGCCTTATCACCAAAGGCTTGTATGTACCAAAGTGGATGGCCGAAATGAGCTATAACGACCAGAACAGCTTTGCCGATGCCAAATACGTAGTATTGCCATACAGCGAAGTAAACGATGCCGATGTTAAAGTTACCGACGAAGACCTGAAAGCATACATCAGCGCACATGCCAGCCGTTACAAAGTAGAAGACGAAACCCGTAAACTTGATTTTGTAACATTCAACATTATACCTTCGGCAGCCGATACAGCTGCTGTTGTAAAAGAGCTACAGGAAAAACGCGCAGAGTTTGCCGCTGCTAAAACCCCTTCAGATGATTCGGTTTTTGTAAAAGTATATTCAGAAACAGCTTTTGATGATGCGTTCTACGATAAAGAAAAGCTTACATCTACTGTAAAAGATTCATTGTTCAGCCTGCCGGTTAAATCGGTTGTTGGCCCATATGTAGAAGGTGGCAGCATTAAACTTGCCAAAATAAGCGACCGTAAAATGATATCAGATTCGGTACACGTACGCGAGCTGGTATTATCGTTTGCCAACGTAACCACACAAGAAGCCGCCAACGTTAAGTTTGCCCTTATCGATAGCATCATTCGCATGGTTGACACCATGAAACAGGACTTTGGCATGTTTGCCGCTATGTACAGCGACGACCAAACCAGCAAAATGAGAGGTGGCGATATTGGTTGGGTTAAACAAGGCGAAAAAGAAAAACTGTATAACGATATCGTTTTCTTCCGCGCGCAAAAAGGTAAACTATACCGCATACCGGTAGGCCAGGAGAACGCCATACACCTGGTACAGGTAGTAGAAGACCGCCCTACCAAAGTAGGTGTACAGGTTGCTTACTATACTAAAGAGATAGTGCCAAGCCCTGAAACTGAAAGAAACATTTATG
>JBJOOW010000254.1:0-7654 GCA_046051095.1 Bacteroidota bacterium
TTACCACCAGCGATAAAAGCGATATTCTCCGCTCGGTTAAGCGCCCCAACAACGTAGAAAGCTTTAAAAAGCTTGAGCAACTATTTGCTGAATAGACAGGCAAAAATCTGCAAAAATTAAAACGATGTTAATACCCCTTGGTTTTAAGTGATTAATATTCAGGTATTTGTAAGTTTCAATGTTAATACCCCTCAGCAATTTTTGTTAACCCCCTGTTACAGGCACCAAACAAATGAAAACATAACATATATAATTATAGTATATATCAACTACACAACCGGCGGTGGTAGTTTATCTGCCCAACATGGTAGCTAAGGTGTGTAAGCAGGTGAAACAACATCTGTTCCGTAGTCAGTGTACGGTCCTGCATTTTTAGCGGAAACTCTTTGGCATAGTCGGCATCGGTTAAGCCGCTCAATGCAGTTTTTACTACCGCTATCACATTATCTATACCGGCCAGTATTTCGGTTCGCGGGGTGTTTTTAGTACTAAACTCCAGCTCGCGCTGGCGTACATAGCCCGTGTTACCTATGGTAGCCCCAATAAAGTGGTTCAGGTTGCCCAGCAGGTGCAGGCTTAAGTTGCCGGCACTGTTGCTTATATGGCCTTTTACCAGCCACATATCGCTTTCGTTGTTGTATTGGTTAAGTTCTTCTTTCAGTTTAAGCAGGTCGCGCTCAATAAAGTATATAAACGATTGGTTCAGCATAACTATTAAATGATTTATTACCTAAAAGTAACGGTAAATTGCATAACACGGTTGCTTTATTATCTGCCTGTAAAGTTTATTTTTGGCACACAAGCAAAACTTCAGCATGGCAATAAAATCGTTAGTTACTGGTGGTGCGGGATTTATAGGCGCGCACGTTACCAATGAGTTGATTAAAATGGGGCACGACGTAGTTGTACTTGACGACCTGAGTGGTGGTTTTGAGGAGAACGTTAACCCTAAGGCAAAATTTGTAAAAGGCTCTATTATGGACTATGCCCTGCTGGAGCAACTGTTTGCCGAGCATAAGTTTGAATACGTATACCACCTGGCCGCCTATGCAGCCGAGGGGCTTAGCCACTTTATTAAGCGGTTTAACTACAACAACAATCTTATTGGTAGTGTAAACCTGATAAACCAGGCCATACTGCACAAAGTAAAGTGCTTTGTATTCACATCGTCAATTGCCGTATATGGCGCAGGCAAACCGCCGCTGCGCGAGGATATGATACCGGTACCCGAAGACCCATACGGTATTGCCAAACTGGCGGTAGAGATGGAGCTGCGCGTATCGCACGAAATGTTTGGGCTTAACTACGTTATTTTCCGTCCGCACAATGTATACGGCGAGTACCAGAACCTGGGCGACCGCTACCGCAACGTGGTAGGTATATTTATGAACCAGCTGATGCAGGGTAAAGAGCTATCGGTATTTGGCGATGGCCTGCAAACACGTGCCTTTAGCTACATAGGCGATATAGCACCTAACATTGCCAACTGTATAAACATACCCGCCGCTTACAACCAGGTAATTAACGTAGGTGCCGATAAAGATTACACCGTAAAAGAACTGGCGCATACCGTAATGGAGGCTATGGGTATAAAAGGCGAACTACGCTACCTGCCGGCCCGTAACGAGGTAATGCATGCTTACAGCGACCACTCTAAAGCCAAAGCTCTGTTTGGTGATACAGCCAGCACCACCCTGCTGGAAGGCCTTACAAAAATGGAAGCCTGGGCTAAAGCAACCGGTATTAAAAAAAGCTCGAAGTTTGAAAACATAGAGATTACCGAAAAGCTGCCATCGTTCTGGTTAGAAGATTAATAACTTAAAATACACTCTGTAAGCTATAAGGATCTCCCCTCTCCTTTAGGAGAGGGGAGATGCCGAAGGCAGAGGGGTGAGGTTGCCATTGAAAAAAGTACTTTACATAGCTATGCATCGCCGCGACCGTTCACCGTCGCAGCGTTTTCGTTTTGAGCAGTACCTGGAGTACCTGAAACAAAACGGTTACGATTACGATTTTTCGTTTCTTATTACACCCGAAGATGATAAGGTGTTTTACTCGCCGGGCAACCTCTTTAGCAAAGGCCTTATTTTTCTTAAATGCTTTACCAAACGCCTGGGCGATGTACTAAGTGCCAATAAGTACGACATCATTTTTATACAGCGCGAAGCGTTTATGACAGGCACTACTTTTTTCGAAAAGCAGTTTGCCCGCAGCAAAGCCAAAGTAATTTTCGATTTCGATGATTCTATCTGGATGCAGAATGTTTCGGATGCCAATAAGAAATTCAGTTTTCTTAAAGATGCTTCTAAAACATCATCTATCATAGCCCTTAGCGATTTGATATTTGCCGGTAACCAATACCTGGCCGATTATGCAAAGCCGCACAACAGCAACATACGCATAGTACCTACTACTATTGATACCGATGAATACCAGCGCATACAACAACCTAACGATGGTAAGGTTTGCATTGGCTGGAGCGGTAGTATTACCACTATACAGCACTTTAAGTTTGCGGTACCTGCCCTGCTAAAGGTAAAGGCAAAATACGGCGACCGTATTAAAATTAAGGTAATAGGCGATGCCAATTACAAAAACGAACAGCTGGATGTTATAAGCCTTAACTGGAACAAGCAGGATGAACTGCGCGAGCTTTCATCGTTCGATATTGGTATTATGCCGCTACCCGATGATGAATGGGCCAAAGGCAAATGCGGCTTAAAAGGCCTGCAGTATATGGCGTTAGAGATACCCACTATTATGTCGCCGGTGGGGGTAAACAGCCAGATAATACAAAGCGGTGTAAACGGCTACCTGGCCACTACCGATGATGAATATGTAGATGCTATATCTACACTTATAGATAACGAGATACTACGTAAAAAAATGGGTGCCGAAGGCCGCCGCACGGTGGTAGAGAAATACTCGGTTAAAGCATGGCAACCCAAATACCTGCAGTATTACAACGAGTTGCTGGGTGTTAAACCGTAAAAATTAATACTGTTTTTTAAGAGGTATGTCACCCTGAGCGTAGTCGAAGGGCCCTGAAAGCTATAGGCTTTGTAGCTGTTGGACTGGCGTTAATGCAAACCCAATCATACTCTATTACAGCATCAATACCCTTATTTCTTCTCCAGTAAACCCTCTATGGTTTTAGGGTACCACTCATGCTCCAGTTGCAATACTTTGCCTGCAAGTGTTTCGGCAGTTTCACCGGCAGCTACCGTAAGCTTTTGTTGTAGTATTACTTCGCCTTCATCATAACGTTCGGTTACGTGGTGTATGGTAATGCCGGTTTCGGTATCGTTGGCTGCCAGCACAGCCTGGTGTACCTTAATGCCATACATGCCTTTGCCACCGTGTTTAGGCAGTAGCGCCGGGTGTATGTTTACTATACGGCCCTGGTACTTTTTTATCAAAAAATCCGGTATCAGTTGCAGGTAACCTGCCAGTACTATCAGGTCTATATTCAGCGCGCCCAACAACTTGTTCATGTTGTCTTCGTTACCCATAAAGTTTTTACTGGCTATGGCCGATATTATCTTGTTCTGGTGGGCTATTTTAACCACTCCGGCATCGGGGTTGTTGGTTACAACCAGGGCTACTTTTATACGGGGGTGGTTTTTAAAATACTCAATAATGGCCTGTGCGTTACTTCCTTTTCCGCTGGCAAAAATGGCTACATGCTGCATAGGGTAAAAATAAAAAGAGGCGCAGCATGCTGCGCCTCTTTTTCAACAGCACAAATGTGCTAGTGTACTATCATTTTACGTATCAGCTTCTCGTCGTTATTTTTAATACGTACAAAGTATTCGCCGGTGCGTAGTAGTTTTACCGGCAGTGCAAAGTCGCTTCTGCCGCTTGGCAGGTCCAGCTCAATCATGTCAATTACCGGTTGCCCCAATACATCAATTACCTCTACGGTTACTTTACCTGCTTTAGATAATACTATGCCCAGGTTGGCATTGCCGCGTGCCGGGTTAGGCGATGGGCCTATAACCTGTATCACATCGGTAAGCGATATACATTCGCTGTTGTTATCCAGTCGGGTTTCTGTTTCGCCGTTGTTAACGGTAACAGCTTCTACACAAACATAGGTATTGGCATTTTCGGCGGCTACTACAAATTTTGCTGTAAACAGGTAAGGTATACCCTGGCCCGATTGCAGCAGCGTATCCAGTTGCTCGCTTAGTACACCGCCACTACCAATAGTAGCATATAAGCGTGTAGTAGTAATAAGGCGGGTGCCCTGGTTGCTCAGGTCGGCGTATACCGATACCAGCACGGTGCCATCGGTAAGTGGTGCCTTGCTTACATAAACACGGTCTACCGATATATCCAGCTCGGTATTGGTAATTACAATTTTCTTAATTACCGAATCGCTGCAGCCGGCATTGTTTACCGCTACCAGTTTAATATTAAACGAATCGTTGGTGGTGTACGTGTGTTGTGGGTTTAATACATTGTCTGTAGCTCCATCGCCAAATGTCCACTGGTATGTTTGTGCATGGCGGCTAAGGTTGGTAAAGGTTGCCAGCAATGGCGCATCGCCGTATAGCGGCGAAAACACAAAGTCGGCAATTGGGTTTGGCGATACTTTTACTGTGCCGGTGGCAATATCTTTACAACCATTGGCCGATGTAAGTAATAGCGATACACCATACAGGCCGGTATCGGCAAAAAAGTGTTGTGGTGCAATGCCTGTGTAATTGCTGCCGGCTATAGTCCACTTCCACGTGTTGTTAGGTTCTGCCACTACCGATTGGTCTAGCGGTGTGTAGTATCGGTTTACACAGGTAATACCATCGGCAAAGTTGGCAACCGGTTTAGGGTATACACGTACCGTATCGGTAACTACATCAACACAACCAATAGCGTTTTCTACCCTTAAGCTAACCGGGTAGTAACCACTTTGCAGGTATTTGTGTTTAAACGTTTTGGCGGTGCTTAGGTAGCTATCGCCGGTATTCCATAGCCAGTTAACTACCGAGTAGGATGGCGTATTGTCTTTAAATAATACCGAATCGCCTTCGCACAGATTGCTGAATTCGAAATCGGCATCAAATGGTGCAAACACTTCTATCGAATCGCGCTTGATAGTTACACAACCATCGGTATTGGTAACCTTTAGGCTTACTTCGTATTTACCCTGCACCGGAAACGAAAATACCGGGTTGCGCAAAATAGAAGAGTCAAGCCCTCCAAAATTCCATTTCCATAATTGTAACATGGCCGGTGGCTGGGTTTGGCTTAAATCTGTAAACTGTGTTTCGGAATTGGCACACGAAACCCGCGATATATACAACACATTGGGTTTAAGAAAACCGGGCATATTTTTGGTAATGCTGTTTGTACATCCCGAATCGGTGGTTACAATAAGCGAAACAGTATACGACCCCGGTGCCGCGTAAATGTGTGTAGGGTTGCGCACAGTATCGGTTACACCATCTCCAAAATCCCACAACCACGAGTTTAAAGGCACACCATTAGGCGGACTGGTGGTGTCTGTAAACTGTAATGTGTCTAACGCACAAATAGTTGGGTTAATAAATCCCACTGCGGGGGCTATACCTTTAATAAATACATGCAGGGTATCCCGGGCTACACAGCCGTTATTATTGATAGCACGTATCCAGTAATCGGCGGTTGTTGTTATTACCGTCTCGGCAGTAGTATCGCCATTCGACCACAAAAGAGATGATACCGGACCGGGGTATGTAAATACCAACCGGTTACCCGAGCATATAGACGTATCGTCGCCAAGTGTATAGTTAGGGAAAGTATCTACCCGTGCTATTACTGTACGCGAAACAAGCGGGCAGCCGGGGTTACCGTTTTCGGTAATACTAACCCGGTATGAGCCGGGCGATTGTATGGCTATAGATGGCGTTGTGGCACCGTTGCTCCAGGCAAAGGTATAGCCTGTTGCAGGGTAACCGGTGTTCCATATTATCGAGTCGTTTGCACAAAAAGTAACAGTATCAGAAAGTTGATTGAAAGGAACAATAGGGCGTACATTGATAGTGTCATATGTGGTAAAACCAAATATGTCGGTACCACGTACCCAGTATTTGCCAAAGCTGTTAACGTTAATTGTAGGGGTGGTAGCCCCGGTAGACCATAGGTACGATGTAAAGTAACCCGGGCCCGCTTTTAAGGTGGCATTTACACAAAAGTTAGAGAAAATAGTATCGGGCCCCAGGTTAACCGGGTTGGCATATTTAAAACGCAGGTATTGTTCGGCCAGGTAACGGTTGGCACTATCCAGGTTGCTATCGTATATTATAACTTCAGCCAGGTCTCCTTTAAAGCTCAAATAACCAGCACTGTTGGCTGCTGTGGTGCCTAACGTACCCAATAGATATTGCCTGCGCGCGTTGTTGTTGGATACGGATTGGCAGGGTGTAACTTGCGGTAAAGGATTACTGTTGCGGTAAAAGGAGTTGTTTTCTACGGTGTAAATGGAATAGGTACCTGTATTAACTGATGTAGCTGTGGCTGCAAGCCCGTTGTACCCGCCCAACGTTGTATATGCGCCAAAGCTTGTGCAGTAGTACGATGAGGTAGAGAAGAAACCACAGTTATCAGATGCTCCGGATGGGCTGCCTATAAAGTACTGTACATATATGCCATTGTTGGCCTGCATGTTTCGTACCGAAAGGCACGTAAAACCAATTGTACCATCAAAAGATGCAGGTGGAGAAAAACCAAGTGTAGTGGGCGAAGTGGTGCCGCTAAAGCGTACTACCGGCTTCTGGTTAAGCTCGGTTACTACAGGTACAAACGTGGGCTTATTACTGCCACTTTGCGTAGCAGTAAGTGGTGTGGGGGTTGTTTGGTCTACCCACTGCGATACCGGCCCGCCACCCGGCGATGCGGTAATGTTTCGGTTGGCCTCAAACCATACTTTAAGGCCTGTTAACTGCGATGGATGAAAAATATCAAACGTGTTGTAGTACGACCATGCCTGAGTACCCTGGCCGGTAATAGCACGTATGCGCCAAAAGTATTTTCTGCCGGTGTTAAGTACCAACCCCTGTTGAGTGGTGTTGCCGCCGGTTATTTGTACCAGGTTAGCATTATTAAACGAGGTATTGTCGGCTACCTGTAGCTCGTAGCTATTAGCATTGTCTACTACACTCCATTGAAAGTTAATGTAGGTAGTGTCAGACACATAGTCGTTTTTAGGCCAAACCAACCTGTAATTTTGCGCCTCGATACATAACACAAACCCGAATATGAAAAATAGTAGTAGCGATTTTTTCATTGGCAAAAGTTATACGTCTAAATATAATATAAATTAAAGTCAACTTAATATGCCGGTGCCTGCCACCCGGTAAGGCTACAGGCAGTATACAGCAATATCAAAGATGACGCATTTATATGGCGCTTAGGTTGTTTTTGCCAGAAGTTTGCAATACACAGCGTTGTAATTGTCTACTCCTTTAGTCAACGAGTAGTATTTAAATGCACCTTGCCGTATTTCATCGGGGTTTATGCTGGTTGCCAGCATTTTATCTATGGTTTTATAGTAAGCTTCGATTGTAAAATCTTCTACCATAAAGCCCGCGTTGGTATCTTTAACAATTTCGTCTACATCGCCTACGCCACCGTTACAAATATGGGGTATACCCATGCCCATTATTTCGCCTTG
>JBJOOW010000255.1:0-3242 GCA_046051095.1 Bacteroidota bacterium
CAGACACCCTGCCGTTAAAAGAACAGTCGAAAAAAATTAAGGTATTGAGTGTAGCCAAACTGTTTTCGCAGGCTATACGCAATGCCCACGAACACAAGAGTATTAACTCGCTGTTTATTACCCCATCGGTATAAAGCAGATAAGAGATTTAAGATAAGAGATAAAGACATTTAATTTTTTCAATAACCAAAATCCAATTCAAAAATGGAAACAGTAGTAATCAACGGCACGCCAAGAACCGAACTAGGTAAAAAGGCTACGCGTGCACTGCGCAAGGCAGGTAACATTCCTTGCAGCCTGTATGGTGGTAAAGAAACACTAACCTTCTTCGCCCCTGCAGCCGAATTCCGTAAGCTGATTTACACGCCAAGCTTCCGCCTGGCCGAAATCAACCTGAACGGTAACACTTACAAGGCAATTGTAAAAGACTCGCAGTTTGACCCTGTAAAAGACGACCTGTTACACCTGGACTTTCAGGAACTGGTTGACAACGTAAAAGTAAAAGTACATGTTCCACTTATACTTACCGGTACACCTAAAGGTGCTGTAACCGGTGGTAAGCTTGAGCAGGTTTTCCGTAAACTATATGTTTCGGCTTTACCTAAAGACCTGGTAAGCGATATAACTGTAGATATCAGCGATATGGACCTGGGCCACATTAAACGCGTGAAAGAGATTAACATACCTGGTGTTACAATTCTTGTAGCAGGTTCTAACCCATTTGCCCGTGTTAATGCACCGCGTAAAGCTGTTGAGGAAGCTGCTGCTGCCGCTGCCCCTGCTGCTGCTGCACCTGCTGCCGCTGCAAAACCAGCCGACAAAAAGTAAGCTTATTAACTTACATAGCAAACGCACCGGAGGTAACTTCGGTGCGTTTTTGTTTATACAATACTATAAAAAGAAAAGCCCCGCAATGCGGGGCTTTTGCTATTAAGTATTCATTTAAATTGTAAGTATTAATCTAATTGTGGTGCTGAAAGGTTAACAGCAGTTACCGCCTTAATTTCGGGTACTGCGCGTTTAATAGCTTCTTCAATGCCGGCCTTCATAGTCATAAAACTTTGCGGGCAGGTGCTGCAGGCACCTAACAACTTAACGCGCACTATCATATCGTCAGTAATTTCCACCACTTCTACATTGCCCCCGTCATCATTCAGGTAAGGGCGCATAGTATCCAGCGATGCTTCTACGCGTTCTAGTATTTCGTTGGTTTCGGTTGTCATGATAAAGCCGGTTCGGTTTCTTCGGGCGCTAAGTTAGCATTCTTTATGGCAATCTGGCGGGCAACATTAGTAGCCAGCTCATCGAAGGCAGCAGCAACCTGTTCGTTATCGCGGCCATAGCTGCTAACCGGTTTTCCGGTATCGCCACCTTCGCGTATGCTTTGAACCAATGGTATTTGCGCCAGTAAAGGTACCTCGTACTCATCTGCCAGGCGTTTACCACCCTCTTTACCAAATAAATAGTATTTATTTTCCGGCAACTCGGCAGGTGTAAACCATGCCATGTTTTCTACCACACCCAGTACGGGTACGTTAATATTATCCAGCCTGAACATGGCTATTGCCTTTCGGGCATCGGCCAGGGCAACCTCCTGTGGGGTAGTTACCACTACAGCTCCCGTAACATTTAGTGTTTGGGCTACGGTTAAGTGTACATCACCAGTTCCCGGGGGCATATCTACCACCAGATAATCCAGCTTACCCCATATACAATCGGTAACAAACTGGCGCAGCGCACTGGTTACCATAGGGCCACGCCAAACAACGGCCTGGCGCTCATCTATCAGCAATGCTATTGATAGTATTTTAATTCCCTCGGCCTCTAACGGCACCATGTAGTGCTTATCTTTTATCAGCCTTACCTCGGGGCGCTTGCCTTTAACGCCTAACATAAGCGGCACCGATGGGCCGTGTATATCGGCATCTATAAGGCCTACTTTGGCGCCCTGCCTGGCCAGGCTAAGCGCCAGGTTAACAGCCACGGTAGATTTACCTACACCGCCTTTACCCGATGCCACGCAGATTATATTTTTTACACTGGGCAATACGTTTACATTCTCTTTACGCAGGGTGGTTACGTTGGCATCCATCTCTACGTGTACATCGGCATTCTTATCTACGTATTGGTAAATAGCTTGTATACAATCGTTCTTTATTTTATCCTTTAACGGACAGGCCGGTGTGGTTAGCGTTACTTTAAAACTTATTTTGTTACCCTCTACCGCTACGTTACTAATCATGTTAAGCGTAACCAGGTCTTTTTTAATATCCGGGTCATCTACATGGCGCAGGGCGTTAAGTACATCTTGCTGGGTATAAGACATGCGTTTGAATTAGGGTGCGAAGTTGTGGCTTGTTTACGAGAACTGCAAGGTATTTTTACTGTTTTGGCAAATAGCCTGTAAAAACAATTAACCACTAAGGGCACTAAGTACACAAAGCAAAACAAACAGCTCCTTAGTGTTCTCAGTGGTTCAAAATTGTATTTGCTATTATTTAGCCGGGCGCAGATAGGCCGAGCCCAGTATGCCGCGGCGCATTTCAAGTTCGGTAAGGCGGCCTGCTGTATAGCGGTAGTAATAGGTAAGCCCATCCTGCATATCGGCTTTATACACGCCGGGTTCTACTTTTTTAATGGTACGAAACTCGCCCATACGCTCCGAAAACACGCGGGCTCCATCGCAGGGTTCGTTAAAAAACAGCATGGTGGTACTGCAATACACAGGCACGTTAACATTAAAATTGCCGTCACTGCGTTTCATAAAATACCGGGTACCTTGCCAGTTTATGGTAGTAACATCTACCTTACCATTAGAATTACCTTTGCTATAAGCCGATATAAGCTGGCCACGTTTAAACATAAGCTCATAATGCAGGGTTACTTTATGCGTGGTAAAAAGTATGTGTGCCTCGCTGTTACTGTTTAGCTCATACACAATAGTGGTATCGCCTTTATTGGTTTGCTCTACTACTGTTTGTCCAATTTTGTTACCAAACAGTATTACATCAAAAGCAAGCTTTTGGGTAAAGGCGGGGGCAACATGTACAAAAAGAAGTAGTGTAAAAACGTATCTCAATAGGCTGGTGGTTTTAATTAACCAATTTCATAAACACGCTGGCGCCTTTGCTCATTTCAAGCTCGTATAATATGCCATTGCGGTAGCGGTATATGTTAGTTACACCATTAGGCAACTTGCATTGGTATACGCCTTCGGCCAGCTTTATAAAATTACAAAATTC
>JBJOOW010000256.1:0-16977 GCA_046051095.1 Bacteroidota bacterium
CAGATGTTAGAATGCTACAATCTTTTATGTTATCAAAATATAAAAGGAATTATTGTGTTTTACAGGCTATACCAACGGTAAGCGTACAAAGCAATCAATAGTGCTTTTTGTTGCGTTGTACTGCAGTAAAGCTTGCTTGCGCAAAAAACGCTAATTAATAAGTTGGCAGTTATTATGCGCAAGTTAGTTGGCTATATGTACAAGTGTCACATAAAAAGTGTAATGTTTTAAGTATAAAGGTACTTTTCAGCAAATCTCATATTATATAGTCCTTTTGCTAATATGTGCCCACGTTTTAGTTGCCATTTACGTTTCTTACTACTAGTTGTTTTGTCATTTGTTGCAGCTGTGGCAGGCTATGCCCAAAGCACATACGGTAATTGGCAAGAGATATATAAAGACAACCAAATTAGAATATATATTGGGTATAAAGAATCTGGTAGTAGTTGTATAAATGGAGGCAGAACCAATAAATATGCATATCGTATAGAAGGTAACTTATATGCCGCTTCATTCAGCGTCTACTCTGCCGTTAGTTACACCGATTGCTATGGGCAACAAAAGCAGGTAGTAAATACCATTAATCTGGGTATAGGCGGTGCGCTTGGTTTGTTAGAGGGCAGTACCTACAACTATAAGGGAACACAGTTTAAAGCCAGTCCTGCATCTGCAAACTATAATCAGTCAAGCGCAAATGTTGGTTCAACCGGAGCTAACACCCAGTCCGCCGTATGGGAGCCCTGGATAAAGCTTTATACCGATAATTTTGCTACTGTTTTTATCAGGTATAAGCTGTCGCAGACTTCCTGTACGCAGGGGGGCATACAAAGCAAGTATAAATTTAAGGTAGAGGGCACATTGCGCTCTTCAAATTGCGAACTGCCCATTCAGGTAATATTTACCAATTGCCAGGGCATCGGTATTTCTAACTACCACAGGTTGCGGTTAGGCACCGGTGGTACACTTGGCGAAATTGAATCGATAGATTACCGGTTTACTGGTAGTGTAGTAACAGGGCAAACAGCGGGTGTATTAGATTGTAACCAACCTGTATCAACACCTGTTACGCCATTAGTTTCGCAGCCGGTACAGCCAGTTGTAACGGCTGGCAGTAAGCCACGCAAAAACCCGGCGCAATGGGGTATGTGGTTTAAAACAGGCCTGGATATGGGTACACGGCCATTTGCTACTATGTATACACATGGGCTTAACGGAAATGAAGTAACCGCTTACCCTATGTATGTCATCAATCCATTTACTATCGGTTGGCGTGCCGATCTTGAATATTCGCCAATATTTGTAAGGGGCTTCGGGCTCAGTTTCAATGCCGGTGGTGCATATGGTACAGGTCTGGCTGCTATATCAAAATTAAAACCCCGGTCGGAAGAATATGATAATGCCACTATAAATAGTGGCGAAGTTAAGCACACCTATTATAAGTTAGATTTTGGTGGTGAAGTTGTAATGGGCTGGCAGAAACAGGATCGTGCTTTTTTGTTGTTGGTCCGTTACCAGTTTCATGTAAACTATAATCGTTACCAAAGCACTATAAACTATACGGTATTTAATAACGCAAACGGCACCGAAACTAAAACAGGAGTTTATAATAACAGGCGCGAGACTTTATATGCCGGTATACGTTTCAGGCCGGGTAGCCCAAAATTTGTTATGGATCTCACTTTCCAGTTATCTAAAGATTATAACTGGGTATGGGGTTTTAGTGGCTGGCAGTATAAGCCTACGCAACCTTACCAATATGGAGGTGGACTGGCGTTTAGCATAAGCAATCGTAAGCGTATCAATAGCCTGTCTGTTTCGCTTGATATAGGCTTACAGGCCGTAGTTAAACAAAGCGGTAAAGAGTATCATACATCAGCTGCTAAAGAGATTTTTTCGAGAGTGGGTGTATTGTATGTTGTAGGGGGCTGTAAACTATATAAGAAGTAACCAATGAAACTTCAATTATTGATGTGTTTATTACTGAACGTTATATGGCTGCCTGCCCGTCAGTTGCCTGGTGTATACATGCATAATTTAACCCAAAGCAATGCGGTTGATTCATTTCCTTACAGGCAATATTTAATGCAAAACAATATCGAAGATGGAATTGCTGTAATGGAATTACTCCACTGTCTCGATTCATTACATTTAAATGGCCGGCGTATTGTTTTCAATCTGTCTACCACTATGCTAAAGCAGATAGAGCAAGAGCAATATACCCAAGTAACCTGTAATAATCTGGAGGCAAGTATTAATAGGGGCCAACTATTTATGGCGTATAGTAATGTTGATACATATGACCCTGTAATGCTGAAAGCTATTGGTAGCTATTGGCTTGAACATGTAAGCCATATTGTTGCCGATACCATAGCCGCCCATCCATCGTTGGCATACAGTCATCAATACCGATACCTGATACAGCGCCTCTCGTACGCTAAGTTTGCCCCAACCTTACCTGCCGAGTCTAACGCCGAAAAACTGATTAGTACAATTTGCGAAAAGGAGTGGGGGCATTTGGTAGAACGGTTTAACGACCGTGCGTCTATTTCTATCAAGTTTACCTTGCTGGTATTAATGTTTCTGGTGCTTACCGGTATTGTATTTACGTTACGTACTCTTATTTCTTTATTCAAAAAATAACTAAAATGAAATTTATTATTTACCTGTCGGTTTTTGTAATAGCAGCATCTTTCGTTATAGTGCCAGAAAAACCACTGCCGCTGGCTTATGAATGCAATGATGAAATCATTTCGAGCGTACCATACGAAGGTATGGATGGAAAGTACTACCGGATGGTAAAAATCAACAGATCGCAAAACCGCTTCAAAGCAAAATATTTTGCTTTTCGCGAAAACGGGAAAACAGTGTATGAACGATATAATGAGTGGAAAACAGGGCGTAACATTTTGTTAATAAGCAGTGGTACCTACATAAGCCGCGAGCAGCCAACACCCGATGGCCTTACAATTGACAACGGTACAGTGGTAAACCGTAGCGTAAGTAATAGTTTCGATGGGTTAGTAATAGTGTATGCCACAGGGGGCATTGCTGTTACCGATATTAGTGAGCAGGCAGTAAAAATAAATTGTAACGGTGCAGAGAAAAGCTACAACGTAAACGATTATATGGATCGGGAAGAGTTCATCTCCTGTGCTCAAAAATCAGAAGCAACTATTTTTCAAACACACCTGCTTGTTTTTAAAGATGCACTTAAAATAGGTCCACCACGCTCAGGTACCAGTTCGGCTAATCGTGCCAGCCGAAGGTTTCTGGCCGCCTGTTACCAGGGTAAAACATTGTACCATGTTATTGTGCATATAGAACCCGCCCTTACCTTATATGATGCTACCCTTGCAGCACAAAATTTTTTGAAAGACCTAAAAGAGATGGATAGTATTACCTATATGGTAAACCTTGATACGGGAATGCAAAACGTGTTTGAGTTACGCGATTGCCGCGGTGGTATACGAAAGGATATTGAAGGTACCGTAAGCCCGCAGCAAGCTACCAACTTACTGGTATATTATTATGAGTAAATCGGTTGTAGCTAATTTATTGTTATTAGCCAGCACGTTACTGGCGTTTTATGTGCTACCGGCACAGTTGCCGGTAAATGGGTTAATTGCCCACTACGCGCTTAACAATAGTGCTAACGACGAAAGCCGGTATCATAACCATGGTGTAATTATTGGTGGGGTGGCGCGTACCACAGATAGGTTTGGTAATCCTTGCGGTGCCATGCATTTCGATGGTCACTCTGGTTATATACGTGTCGCCGGCTCACCATCGTTACAATTGCCCTACAACGCCATTACCATTGCCGCCTGGGTAAAGATAGATAATCCCACCACAGGATCTGATAAATGGATAACTCTTGTTTGCAAAGGTAGCTACACCATCGAAAATCCTGCTAATCCACAGTATCGGTTTCAGCTATTTCAGGGTAGCAGGCAAAGCACAGTATCGGTAAATACAGAGTTTACAGAATACGATCAGTTATTTAATACACATCCTTTCAATATTAATCAATGGTATTTTTGTGTATTGGTTTACGATGGATACGCGGTATACGTATACCAGGACGGGGTAAATATTTTTCACTTTCCATATAATGGGCTATTTAATGCTAATACCGACGATCTTGAAATAGGCCACGATGTGCCGGGTAGCACAGAGTTTTTTTCAGGCGCTATTGATGATCTACGAATATATGACCGTGCGTTGTTGCCAAACGAGATAGAAAAACTATATAACGACAAAAGCGGGTACAACTATGCCGATGATTTTGAACTAAGCGATGTACCTGTTATTAAAAAAAATACCGATGCCGGTAAGTGCCATGCAGAGGTTGATTTAATTACCCCAGGTTTAAGCACTGTGTGCGGAACAGCAAGTATTGTACAGGTGGCCGGTCCGGCTAACCATTCGCCGGTTACAGTTGGCAGGCATTATGTAAAGTATGTAGCTACTAACGATGTAGGTAGCGTGCAAACTTATGGTTATGATGTGTGGGTGGTAGATAATGCGCCGCCGGTACTTGCCTGCCCGCCATCTGTAATAATAACAACAACCGGTGCACAGCCTGTGGCCGTTAATTATACTATACCTATTGCCACCGATAACTGCCCGGGTGTAAAAACAGAAATTGTTTCGGGGCCCTTGCCCGGAACCATGTGCCGCCCTGGTAATTATGATGTTACCTATAAGGCAACCGATGCCAGTGGTAATGTTATACAGTGTAGCTTTAATTTAAACGTAAAGGATGTAGTTAAACAGTTGCCACAGCCTGCAGCTAAAACAGATACAGCTGTAACATATAAACCTGCCATTGTTACGCCGGTACAACCCAAATTAGTGGAAGATACTGTGCTGGTAAAAGATTCGGTTATACTAACCAACTGTATAGTTACGTTTATTATATATGATGGAGGGATAGAGGATAATGATACTGTATCGGTTTATTTTAACGATAAAGAGTTGGCAAGTAAAATACGATTGCAAAACAGAAAGAAAAATACGCTGGATAATATTACAAAAATGACAGTTGCATTAGAAAAAGGTAAACGTAATTATCTGGTATCCAGGGCGTGGAATACCGGCAATACCTGGCCTAACAGTGCAACTATCGATGTGTACTCTGGTGTAATAAATACTGAAGAAGATATGCGGGGTAAAAAGGCTATACGTAAAATTATAGAATCGGTGCCCGGCCAATCGGGAGCCATTGTTATTACATGTAATTAATACATATGCAGGTTAAATACAAATTAGCAGGTATAGCAGCCTTGTTGCTTACATTAGGATTGCTAACGTACGGGCAAAATGGTATGCCACAGGTGTCCGATAGTGTTAGAACAGTATCAGTAATAAAGAAAGATACGGCTTCTGCGCCGGTTATTTTACAGCGTGTAAAGCCTGCTCGTAAACAGGTGTTAAAAAAAACAGTAGCAGTATCGCAGGTGGCTAAAGCGGTGTGTGATACTGCAACTACTTTACCTGATAATGGTTTTTTGCCCGATACAATATTAGCAAAAGGGCCTGATGGCGAGTTAAGAATAAGGTTCAGAAACGCAGTGTATGATTGTGTAGTTGTGGATTTGGATAAGTGCAATATTGCAATGCACTTGAGAAACAAGAAGGGGAATAAGTACAATAGTATTGGAAACGTTTTACACGATTCGGTACTTGCAGGTTTGCGGGTAATAATGGTAACTAATGCCGGTATGTATACTGCAGCTACCGATCCTCAGGGTCTTTTTATAGAACAGGGTATAAAAATAAGTCCAGCTGATACAAGTACTGTTGGTATTGCCGATAATTTTCACCTAAAGCCTAACGGGGTTTTTTACATGGATAGTACCGGAGCGCATATAGATACTACTGAAGCCTTTATAAAGAATATTAAACACAGGGTGTATTATGCTACTCAATCTGGCCCAATGCTAGTAGTAAATAATCAACTGCATCACGCGTTTCGCGAGTTTTCTAAAAATTTAAATATACGTAGCGGGGTAGGTGTTGTAAATGCAGGCAAAGCAGTGTTTTGTATATCGCGCGAGCCGGTAAACTTTTATGATTTTGCAAGTCTGTATAAATACTATTTCAAATGTCATTATGCGTTATATCTGGATGGTGCTATCTCACGTATGTATTTGCCGGCATTAAAAAGCAATGATACCGGGGGTAACTTTGGGCCTATAATTTCTGTAACTAAAAAAAAGTAAATGAGTAAAAAAAGTTTGTTGCTTATTGCTGTTTTTTGTATAAACATGGTGCATGCTCAAACCCATAGCCGGGGTAAGTTAGTGTGGAAAGCAAACGTATATGATATATATATAGTTTGTGCGGATAGTTTGTCGTTAAGCCGGTTTAGTATTCTTCAAAACCCACAACATTTAAGGCACCGTGATATAGTAAGCCGTTATACCTTACCCGATTCGAATGTATTGCTGATTAATGCAGGAATAAGTGGGATTAGTTGTATGCCCGAAGGTTGGCTGGTAGCAGATGGTACACAATTAGGGGCGCTAAACCTTAAAGATGGGAATGCAAATTTTTACCTAAAGCCTAATGGAGTGCTACTTATTGCCGATGGTAAGGCTGTTATTTCAGAGTCATCAAATGCAGCATCGTACAAAAATGTCCGTATAGCAGTACAATCTGGTCCGCTGTTACTCAATAACTCTGTATACAATCCGCAAATAAAGCCGGGCTCATCCAATAAAAACATTCGATGCGGAGTTGGTTTGTATTATAAAAACGGTGTGCCGTGGTTGGTGTTTGCAACATCGGTTAATGCTGTTAATTTTTATGATTTTGCCTGTTTATTTAAGGAAAGGTATAACTGCAAAAATGCACTTTGTTTGGAAAGTGCGGGGTGTGCAATGTATGCTCCGTACATAGGCAGAGCTAATGCTACAGATGATTTTGTAATATGTAATTATATTTTATATAAGGAACAATAAAAAAGAATAGTGTCATGATTAGCCTGCGTATAGTTATTGCCATGGTGCTGTTTTTTTTATTTAGCAGCTCTACTATGGCCCAAGATGAGATTTTGAATTTTATGTTGAATACCATAGGCCAAATACGCGAAGATACTACAGGGCTTTCTGAACAAATGGGACTTGATTTTTTTAAGAAAGATATTGACGTTGAAGGCTTTAACCGTTTTTTGCAGCAAATGGCAGAAGCGTATAATAACCCCCCAAAAATATCAGAAGAGCAAGAGGCCCAAGAAGCACTGGAAGCCGCAGAGTACCAAAAGGCAATAGATCTTTACGAGAAACTTCTTGTGAAGGCAAAAAAATCCAAGTCGAAAATAAAGTATGCTACTGCACTTAATCGCTTGAGCGTTGCGCATAACTATGTGTCTAACTACAATAAAGCATTGCAATATGCCCTGCAATCATTAGATGTAGGCCTTGCTATAAATGACACTACTTTAGTTGCCACAAATTACCTTGCACTTGGCGATGTATACCGTAACATACGCGACTATGAAGAGGCGGAAAAATATTTTGTAAAAACAATAGCACTTATTAAACATAGTAGCCCAACTCTTAACCGCGAAGCAAGTTTTAAGCTGGCTACAATATATGCTAATACACAGCAACCTTTACGTGCTTTGGCATTGCTTAATTATTGCAAACAAACAGATAGTCTTACTGCAAATTACGATAACCTTATAGATGACTATACTTCGCTGGGCTACGTTTATTTTGATATGGAGCCACGTGATACGGTTCAGCTGTATCGTTGCATAATGGCGGGCAATAAATATGTGTTATTAAACAGCGGGCAAAGCTCTTCGCTTTATGCGTTAATACGAATGGCCGGACTTTCTCGCAAACTGGGTTTATACCAGCAGGCTAATGCAATGTTGTATACAGTAAATATGTTTAGCCTGTTTCTTAACCGGCCATTAGAGGCAGCTGCAGCTACCCGCGAACAAGCACAGGTATATGCTGATATGGAAAACTATAAACAGGCGTATAAATATTTTGCAGAGTATTACGAAGAAACCGACTCGTTGTTTAATAATGAAAAAAACCGTGAATTGCGAAAGCTAATGGTAGAATACGAGACTACAAAGAAAGAGCAGGCGCTGGCTAAATCTGAGAGCGAAAGGAAAGCGAAAGAGCTGGAGTTGGCAGAGATTGAAAAGAAGTTACTGGGTGAACGACTACTTAATGCTGAACAGACCGGTAAATTATTAAAATCGGATAATGATTTACAGCGTAACAAACTTGCTTTGGTTGAAAAGGAGCGGCAAAGAAATGCAGCTAATTTGCAAAAGGCACAGATGGAAAAAGTGTTTACATGGTTTGTATTTGCGGTAATAATAGTAATAGGAGGCCTTGCAGGTTCCTATTATTTAAGGCAGCGCAGGCTAACTCAGCAATATGTAACAGAGGCCCTTACAGCTCTTAAATCGCAAATGGAACGGCATTTTACATATGGTACTATTTCGTCTGTACGCCATGCTATAGCTCATCAGCCTTCACGTGCTGATGAGTTTCTTAAACGGTTCGAGGATTATATTAGATCGGCACTGGAAATTGCCGAGCAGCCTGAAACTACATTGCAACAAGAGTTGACGGAGTTGAATAACTATATACAATTTGAAAAGCTATTTCCTAATAACCATTTCGATTACCGGATTGAGATAGATGAACATATTAATACTGCTTTAGTTAAGGTTCCCTCGTTGATATTGCAGCCGTTGGTAGAAAATGCCATTAAGCATGGCTTTCAGGGGATAGACTACCCCGGACTGCTTAGTGTGTGTATTAAACAGAAAGGCAATATGTTGATTTGTACAGTAAGCGACAATGGTAAAGGACGCAGAATGAACAAAGTAACGTACGAGCCGGGGCGTACATCTAAGGGCACAAAAATTACGTTACGTCGAATTCAACTCTACAATCAGATTAAAAACCGTAAAGCAACCTTTGAGGTGAAAGATTTACCGCAGGGTGTAGAAGTATTACTAACTATCCCTGGCCAGGCAGCGTAAAAGTATTGATATGAAAAAATATACCTGTGTATTGGTTGAAGACCAGATACCGCACATAGAAATGATGCACGATAAAATGGCAAGGCTTTTTCCTGAGGTTGAAGTTTTGGCAACTGCCAGTACTGTGGCAACTGCTATAATTGCCATAAAGCGATACGACCCTGTTTTTATTGTATTGGATGTAGAGTTGGGCGACCGACTTGGATTTGAAGTGTTGGATGCACTTAGTGACATGAGGTTTAAAACCTTGTTTGTTAGCTCGTATAACAAATATATGCGTAAGGCTTTTTTGGCAAGCGCCGTAGATTTTTTAGAAAAACCCTGTAGTGATGAAGATTGGATAAGTGCTGTAAAACGCACTTTACATCAAGCTGGTAGTGAGATGGTAAAAGTTAAACTTGATAGGGTGTTGCAGTTTATTGATGACCCAATAGTATTAAATGCAAGGTTAAGGTTGATAAATGCAGATGGCACCCATCCGGTTCCTTTAAAAGATATAATTTTTGTAGAGGCTCAAGGTAACCGTACGGTTTTTTGGTTAACTAATAACCGCAGTATTAAGGTGTCTCATGTATTACGTGAGTATGATGATTTGTTAGATAGATATAATTTCATTCGCATACAGCGTAGTTTTATCATTAATATGGTTCATATTGCAGTATATAAACGCAATGGCGATTTGGAGATGATAGGCTACGGAGAACGTGAGCTGGCGATTAGCCGGGAATATCGCGCAGAGTTTGATGAACGTTACCGTGATTTTACAATAGGGGAGTAGTTTTTGTCCAACATATACCAACAGGCAGGCTGGCTTTAATGCCGTATTACTGCGTGATTATTTCAATTAGTTAATACTGTTTACTCATTCCACAGATATTTGTACTCATTCACGCTACGCTTATACTCATGCACCCCGTTTCCGGCAATAGCATAGTCTATTTTTGTTTCGTAAACGGATTTCTTCATAACTCTAACTGTTATAACAGTACAGAAGCGCTTCTACTGATTATGAAGGATCTGATTTCTTAACCGCTTGCACCAGTACTGTGTAATGCAGTACTGTGCAGGTACTTAAACAATTAAGGTTTATGAAACAGATTCTATTGGCAGCATTATTGTCTGCCGGCGCGCTTCTGCCATCAAATGAAGCTAAAAGCAGTGCTGTTTATTCATTTCACAGAGTTGTAGATGTTACTATTTCAGGCTGGGTACTTAATGCCTTTTCTCAATCAGAGAATGGCGTTATAAACCAAATTGAAATATACCAGAACGGTACAATGACTTTGGTTTTGTACCAGGCTTGCGGTGGTTCTGGCTACTCTTGTTCGGTAGATTTGTCGGATTTGGCTGATGGTACTTATACTGCTAAAGTATATTGTACTAATACGGTGTACTCCGAGCAGTTTACCATTAAAAACTAAGCCAGATGTAGGCCCGGCAAGAAGATTGCCGGGCTTATTTTTTTAGCTGGGTTTCCAGCCATTGCTTACCAGGGAAGAACGATTCGGATGATAAGGCCAGTAAAACTTTATTGCGTTGATTTTTATCTGTAGCTAATATCAGTTTATAGTTATAGCCAATAATTTTCAAAAACCATTTTTTTAATTGATGTAGTCCATGTGTATTACGATGCAATTGTCTTTTCCAACTTGCAAGAAAATCCAGGAGTACCTCTTTGTTTTGCATGTTACTTTCATACATACATCTGAATTGAGAGCTTCTTACTATCATATTAAACACCGGTTCGTCTTTGGCAAGTGCTTGCTGATAAAGAGGCATAGCTTTATCGTATTGCCCTACATGTGTAAAGTACTGTGCTCTGGCGTAAGCAACATTGGTAGCGCGATGTTCTATTGGTAAATACATTTCATTTTTATCAATAAAGTTTTTTAGCCACTGAGGGTCTCGTTTATTAATAATAGCCAGCGATACGATGTTGCGATAATCTGATGGTAACACCTTTCCCTTATCAGGCAATAACTTGTATTTTAATAATACTTCATACCAGTATAGTGCTTGGCTGCCAGCCTTGCTATTGCCCTGGTTATTCCAAAAAAGTAAGTAGTTGATTAGGTATGTTATACATTCTATCACCCCCTGTGGTAATATTTTGTAGTTATTCTCTGATATGAAGTTGGATAAGATATTGTAATGCTCTTCTCCTTCGTCAAAGCCACCTGCAGCCATCATTTTGTATACATGAACAAACAGATATACGTATTGGTATTGTGGATTAGTATAGGGCCGAAGTAATTGTAGTTGCTCATTTATATTGCCAGGATTATATGTGGTGCCGAGCACCTGGTGCCTGTTAAGTAATTCGCAATGATATCGAAGCTTTTTAATGGCGTGGTAAGTATCGAATGTTTCTGTTACAGGGGTCAAATCGTTACCGGGGTTTCTTTGTAGCTTGGCATGGAAGCCATTGTATTTTACTTCAGTAAGCTGGTGGATGTCAAAAAAGTAATCAATGTCCTTTTCATTACGCTTATTTATTGTGACTAAGGTTTTACTTATCGCATTTTCAAAAAACGAGTCGAGGCCAAGCCGCTTATAGCTTTGCAGCAGGTATATAGGTTGCCATTCGTTTTTTAGCTCCAGTTGTTCTAATACTAAAAAATGCTCAATAGCTTTAAATAACTCGGTTGAGGCCTTGGCCTGCTTATTTGCACTGGATAGCTGTGGTATTATCCGCGTAATTACTACCGGATTTATTTTTTTTTCTTCAAATCGGGGGTGCTGCTTTTTTAAGTAATTAAACAAAAGTACCGCTGAAACAGGCACCTTAAAATAAGGAGACTGAATATAGCTATCCAGCTTTTTCAGAGTAGGCTTGTCAAGCGCCTGCAGTAATGTAGTTAGCTTGCCAAAATACATGGGTGTTTGTAGTGTGTGGTTGTACTAGTAGCAAAACCTACCCCAAATATAGCTTTCGTTTTCATCCGTTAAGTAATTGATATAAAATTTCTACATGTTATTAGGTTTTTTCTAATAGCATGTGGTGCCCGAAAAACGGAAAAAACCCCAAAAAATGTCATCAGCGGCTATCGGTTCGCTTACGATAATTGCGGCACATAACCCACAATTGGTGGTTGTTATTATACGGTCCAGTTAATTATTACCAAACCATAAAAAAAACAACTATGAACAAGAACCTTTCAATTGCACTAGTAGCTATTGTCTTTTCGCTTACAGCTGGTAGCTGTACAAAATGCTATGTATGTAAAGATAAGACAAGTACCACGTTTGAAAAAACCAAATACTGCGATAAGGACTTTGATAAGGGCGATATAGACGCCATTATAGAAAATTTAGAAGATCAGGGCTATCAATGCCATGCTGCATCTATGGCTTTATAATTACATCAATATGGCAACACAACCTTTCTTATTGCTAAATAACTCCGATGGATGTTTTAGAGTGCCGCTCGCAAAAATAAAGTATTGTACCAGTTACAATAGCAGCACTGTTTTTCATACTAACGGCGATCATAAGCCAATAGTAATTGCACGCCCTATTATCTATTACGAAAATGTTTTGGCAGCACATGGTTTTGTTCGTATACACTACAGCACACTATTAAATATAGAGTATATGTGCCATACAAGCAAAGGAGATGACATAAACGAGCTTACCCTTACCACCGGCGAAAAGTTAACCATATCCAGGCCCCGCCGTACTGCAGTTTTGCAAGAGCTTAAACGGATGAGCGTTGAACAGGTTAACCCAACTAAAAAGCAGGTTGACATGAAAAGTAAGCAGAAATCACGTATAGCAGCAACATCGAAAGAGAGATAAGCATCTTTCGGGGCTGAGTTTTTTAATACTTAACAACCTTGCCGTATTGGTATTGGCTGTTTGCATAGTAAGCCGGTATACATTATCGGTTTACTATGCTGTTTTAATAACACTTATTAATAACAAGCAATAATGATACTAACCCACATTAAAAATGTAGTAATGGCAAACCTGGTTGCCGCCATACTTATAATTACAGGTAACTTATATGCCGGCGTTTGTATGGCACAGGAAGTTCCAATGCCTGATTACTCTGCCCGCCCGTACCAGCTAAAGCCCGATAATACATTGCAAAATCTTGAGCGTACCGATGCCAGTACCGACATGAAAGTTAAAGCTGCTGGCTACGGCGGCGTTGAAATATACTACGCAGCATTTGGTACAAGTTCCACGGTACGCTTTTTAGCAGGTAGCCTGCCTCGCCTGGTTATACGGCTGGCCGAAAATATTGATCCCGAAGAAAGCATTACGCTGAGCAAGGCCGAGGTTAAAAAAGACCGTAGAAGGTTTTTGCAAAGCAGCCATACCATGACAGGCGCTACCCGCAATACAGAAGGTACAGAGGTAAAACTTGAGTTTAAAAAGCTACGTGAAGGTCTGTTTGAAATACTATTGCCCCGCAACTTAGTTGCAGGTGAATATGCCTTTATGCCTATGGGCGACCAGAATATTAGTCTTACTTCGGTAAGCAACATAAAAATATCTTGTTTTGGTATAGATGCAGCTACAGGATTTGCACCAACTACAAGCAGCCCGCCCGCAACACAGGTTGCCAATACTATTCCGGTATCGCAACCTGCTACTACTGGTAATTTATCTACTCCCACTATTTATCCGGTTCCCGATTTCGATAATTTTATTTATTACCTCTCTGCCGATAATGCTGCACTGGTAGATTTGGAAAGAGCCGTTAATTCAAAATCGGAAGGGGCTTTTGGCTTTTTAAATCTTAACAATGCCGTATCTATTAAGGGGTATAGTTCACCGGTAGAGGTTGCAAAAAGTAAAATTGAGTTTATTGTACGGCTGGCCCCCGGAGTAGATCCATACACGCTTATTGAACTTATGCCATGTACAAGTAATAGCGAAAAACAAACCCGCGACTTTACACCCGCAGCTAAAAAAGATGCACCGGTAATTACTATGGTGCCACTTAAATTTAAACGCCTTGATAATTATACCTATCTGATAACCCCTTTACAGCAACTGGCAACGGGTGAATACTTTTTTTTAAACAAAAGCCTTAAAGAGAAATCAATTTTTGCCTTTAGGGTAAAATAACCCTACCAACCCACAAACATAAAATATGAAAAGAAGATTGTTCGCTGTTCGGTTAGCCGCGTTTTTGGGGTTGCTGGTAAATTTGTGCGGTTGTATAAAAGACAAAGAGGAAATAAACAATTACCCGGCTACCTTAAAATTACAAGCACATACTATTGTAACAAACGGGCAAACAGATACAAAACTGATAGATATTAATGCTACACAGCTTATTTATAACGGAGTGCCCGATCAGTTAAGCAAGGCTGTAAGCGGAGATATTGTGGTTTCGGGAATTACCGATATGGCACCAACAGGTTACCTGCGTAAAATAGTAAGTGTAACTCAAAATGGTAGCCGTACTGTATTAAACACCACAAGCGCAACGCTTGAAGACGCCATTGAAGAGTGTAATTTATCCTATAACCGCCCATTTGCAATTTCAGATACTTTTTCAGGTAAGAAAGAGGATTTGGGTTTCGGCAATGAAGTAAATATTATTCTTCATGACCGGGATGGATCATCATCTACTACTAATGACAGGATTATGCTGACGGGCTCGTACCAGATGTCTCCCTCGTTACTATGCTCTCTATATATAAAACATGCGCAGGTTAAGTACCTTAAATTGGGAATGGGCCTAACCGAAAATCTTGATTTGCATATTAATGCCAATCTTTATTCTTCCACATTGTTTGAAGATGAGGTAGTATTGGCTAATTATCCTTTAGCGCCTATTGTAATGTGGGTTGGTAGCTTTCCTATTGTAGTAAGGCCGGTAATTAAGCTTAAAGCAGGTCACGAAACCGATATAAATGCAAATGTGAGTGCAGGATGGTCAGGCTCAGCTTATCAGGATGCATATATTGAGTACAATCAGGGACAAGGCTGGCAGGTGAATTCTACTAAAAGCATAACTCCAACCGTTGCAGAGCATACGCTTACCGGTTCGGTGGAGTCGGAAGTGTATCTGAAAGCTGAGATGGAATTTATTTTGTACGATTTTGAAGGAGTAACTTCATCGCTGTATGCCAAAAGCTATATTAACTCTGAGGGGACATGTACCGTTACTCCTAGCGGTATAGATGATTGTAACTGGAATATAAGTGCAGGTTTTAAAGCCGGCGGCGAAGTAAAGGCAGAGGTATTTGGATTGAGCCTTATTGACTACTCTGCCGATATATTTGATTACAGCAAGGTAATTTACACTTCCGGACAAAGTAATGGGAAAATACCCATCACTATCAGTAATCTGCAGGATAATGTTACCAGTTTAAACGATTGCTGGATGGATGAGGCAAACGGATATGGCTCTCACTTTACAATGACTTTTGATATAAATGACCCCGATTTTAATGTGTATGATTATTTTGAAATCCGATCGGTGGGCCATTTTAGTAATGGTGTAGAGGATTACGATTATCTTACATCTAACTCATCGGCAGTTACAATTGTTGATAATAACACTATCCGTATATCGTGGTGCAGGTATTTTGCTGCTGCCAATTATCTCGATCAGGATATCGCCATTTTCAATTCAACCTACCAAAGTAATACTATCAGCAGGCGTATAGATAGACCAAGTGGAGCTAATAAAAACGAGGGAGGGACACCATGGATAAGAGGCATATTGTAATGGTAGGTTTTACGTAAGCAAACAATAATTTGAAAACTGTAAACACATACTTAAATATCTAAAAGAAAAAATATGGAGCCGATACCCAACGAGCATGTTATTACCCAAACAAATGATGGTATTGTAGTACTAACCAATTTTCGTGTAAGATACAGTATACGTTATACTTCGTGGGTTTTAAAAATAGCAGGAATGATAGGTGGTTTTAGTGAATCTGAAAATATTGATTCATCGCGCAACGCCACAACAATCATGCTTGAGAAAATAACCTCTATACAATTCCGTTTTTGGAATTTTCCATGGATTCTGGTATTTGCTGTTCTGTCGGCTATTATAGCAATTGGCGGGCCAATAAATAGGCTGATAAACGATACTGACCGCGCTACTAATAACCCCGAGGAGCTACTTTACTTTTTTGTGGCATTTGCTTTATTGGCACTTTTTTTATACTGGTTGTATAAATGGTTGCGTACGCATATTATAAGTATACACACCGCTAATGGTTCTATACGCTTCTGGATCCGCAACATGACCCATGCACAGGTGGAAGCATTTGTAGATACAATAGAGGAAGCGAAATATTATCGCGTGCAGGCAATGCATAATAATGTCGTTTCGACTTCTGCCATGCCCAAAGCCGCGAATGTTGGCGTTTCGGGTGTGGTTGTTTGCCCTGCTTGTAAAACAACAAATCAGCAAGGCGATTTGTATTGCCAGAATTGTGGAAGCCAGCTATAAAAACAGTTACCATGTATTGTACCCGATGTGGCAATAGTATAATAACCGGAAATAAATACTGTAATACGTGTGGTGCACCGGTACGTCAGGCAGTATTTGTACAAGCAAGTGTACCCTCAACGCCTTTATATACAAAGTTGCAGGTGTTATTTAAGCCACTGGTAACTTTTGTTGTAAAACATAAATGGTATGTTTTGCTTTCTGTTGCAGTTTTAATAAGTGCGCTGATAGTGTATAAGGTTTTTTTCGAACCCAGGCCAGCCGATGATGCGCAGCTAATAGCTAAAGAACAGTGCGAATGTGAAACTGTGTACCATGCCGGAGTTATAGAAGCATACAGGTTATTTACAAGTGGCTTTACAAAGGCTTCTTATACTTCGCGTGGTGCTGCCAGAGATTATTTAAGCAACCTACAGCAGGGTATTAGCGATAAACTAAATAATTGTAATACGGCTGTTAATGATCATATGAATCAGCTACGGAACAGGTATGCTAAAAGCAATAAGAAACTAGCCGTTTTTGATAA
>JBJOOW010000257.1:0-4932 GCA_046051095.1 Bacteroidota bacterium
AATAGAGGGTATGCTTACCGCTATAGGCATTATTATTATTATGAAACAATTGCCCCATGCTATTGGCTACGATGCCGATAACGAAGGCGACTTTTTCTTTATCGAGTCTGACGGGCACAACACTTTTTCGGCAGTAATAGATGCTATTAATTTTTCGCACCCCGGTGCTATAATCATAACTGTAGTATCGTTAGCTATACTTATTTCGTGGAACAACATTAAAGCCCTGCAGCGCATTAAAACTGTGCCGGGCGCATTGGTGGCTGTGTTGGCTGGTATTGCTATTAACGAAATTTTCCGTGCTACCGGTTCTAACCTTTTAATTGGTGCCGACCACCTGGTTAAGTTACCGGTGCCACAATCGTTTAACGATTTTATACATCAGTTTGCAACGCCCGATTTCGCAGCAATAGGCAGATATGATGTATGGATTACTGCCGCCACCATTGCCGCCGTAGCCAGTATAGAAACACTACTTTGTATAGAGGCTACCGACAAAATGGACCCACTTAAGCGATACACCGATACCAATAACGAGCTTAAAGCGCAAGGCATTGGTAACATTGTAAGCGGTTTGCTTGGCGGTCTGCCCATGACCTCGGTAATAGTGCGTACCTCGGCCAACGTAAATTCGGGTGGCCGTACCAAAATAGCTACTATCTCTCACGGGCTGTTTTTAATGGTAGCTGTACTCAGTATTCCTTTTTTACTTAACCGCATACCATTAGCCAGTCTGGCGGGTATACTTATTCTCATAGGCTATAAACTGGCAAGCCCTACTGTGTTTAAGCATGTTTGGGCCAATGGTAAATCGCAGTTTATACCGTTTATAGTTACGGTTATAGCCGTTGTATTTACCGACCTGCTTAAAGGCGTTGGCATAGGCCTGGCGGTTAGTGTATTTTTCATACTTCGCAACAATATGAAGGTGGCTTACTTTTTCCGCAAAAGCGAGCACCACACCGGCAGCACCATACATATTGATCTGGCGCAGGAGGTATCGTTTTTAAATAAAGCAGCTATTAAGCAAACGCTGATGCATATACCCGACAACAGCAAGCTGGAGATTAACGCTGCCAACAGCCAGTATATAGACCACGATGTAATACAATTAATACAGGATTTCCTGAAAATAGGATCGAAGGATAAAAACATTGCTGTAACACTGGTAGGCTTTAAGGATCATTACAACCTTACTTCATCTACCCATGTAAGCAGTAAATAATATAAATAATTAATGAACGATATAACCGAAGAAATTATGAAAGCCCATACATCAATAACACAAGCATCTATTACACCCGACAGGGCACTTGAAATATTAAAAGAAGGTAACCAGCGCTTTGTAAGTAACCTGAAGGTAAACCGCAATTTGCTGCAGCAGGTAAACGAAACCCGCGATGGTCAGTGGCCCTTTGCTGTAATATTAAGCTGTATAGATAGCCGCACATCGGCCGAGTTGATATTTGACCAGGGCCTGGGCGATATCTTTTCGATACGCATAGCCGGTAATGTGGTTAACACCGATATTATAGGCAGTATAGAATTTGCCTGCAAAGTGGCCGGCAGTAAACTTATTGTAGTGCTGGGCCACAGCAACTGTGGCGCTGTAAAAGGTGCCTGCGATAATATAGAGTTAGGCAGCTTATCTGAACTGCTATCGAAAATACAGCCTGCTGTTTATCTGGAGAAGAAAACTACCGACTTATCGTTACGCACCTCTAAAAACGCGGAGTTTGTAGAGAACGTAGCCGAGATAAATGTACGCCGCTCGGTTAAAACTATTGTTGACCGCAGCCATATACTGGAAGATATGCTTCAAAAAGGCGAGATAGGTATAATAGGTGCAAAGCTATCGGTAGAGAACGGTATTGTTGAGTTTTACGACGACACATTTATTGCCGGCCACTCTAACGTACGCGAAGAAATGGCCTATTAATAACCGGCTTGGAGATTGACTACTAACGCCCGTCAGCTACCGGGCTACATAATACTACTGCCACAGGCAGCAAACTTTTACCCAAGGGTTGGGTCTTGTAGTTTGGTGTGTGCCGCCCCGCAAGGGGCGGCACTATTTTATATATACACTATTATGCAGCTTTAACTTATGGCTTTGCACCCTTTACAACCGGTTGATAAGCACTGGTTTTATAACTTGCGGGTAATGTTATATTCGCTTTTACATCACTTCAATGTTAAGAAAACCGGTAGCCCAAACTGTTAATAACCGGTGGAAATGCCCCTTGCTTAACATAAGCTTAACGCAATGGTTAAGATGTGTTAGCGCTGTGCGGGCACATTTGCGGCAGCAATAAAGCTGCCATGACACACAAATTACTTTCACTTTTTCTGGTAACGTTTTTCTTTAATGTGGCTATAGCACAAACCGGTGTTTTATCGGGTAAAATTGTGGATGCCAAAACCGGCGAAACCCTGATGGGCACCACCGTTATTGTTGATGATGATAACAATATGGCTGCCAGTAGCGACCTGGATGGTAACTTTACCATACCTAAAGTGCCTGTTGGTAAACACAAAGTACGCGTGCGTTACATAGGCTATCAGGAAAAAAACGAAGAGGTAGAAGTAAAAGCCAACGAGGTAACAACCCTTAATTTAACTCTATCAGAAAACGAAGTAGTACTGAAAGAAGCTGTGGTTACTGCCACCGTTACCCGCCGCGATAATGAGAGCGCTATTGTAATGATGCAGAAAAACAGTACTGTAATACAAAGCGGTATATCATCAGAAGAAATGAAACGAACGCCCGATAAAAGCTCGGGCGAAGTAATACGCCGTGTAAGCGGTGCTACTATACAAGATGGTAAGTTTGCCGTTATCCGTGGCCTTGCCGACCGCTACAACATGGCGCTGATAAACAACGTAATACTGCCCAGCACCGAGCCCGACCGTAAAGCGTTTGCGTTCGATGTGTTTCCATCTAACATACTGGATAACATTATTATTATGAAAACCGGCCAGCCTAACCTGCCAAGCGAGTGGGCCGGTGGTTTAATACAGCTTAATACCCGAGATATACCTGAGAAGAGTTTCTTTAACGTAAGCTATGGTATTAGCTTTAACGAGGGCAGCACCTTTAAACCTTTTAAAAGCTACGATGGCAGCAAAACCGATTTTCTGGGTTTTGATAATAATGTTCGTACACTGGGTAAAAACTTTCCGGGTATAATAGAGCTGAACGATATGAAAATACAGGGCGCTACCGATACCCTTCGTTCGCTTGGTAAACGTATAACCAACCGTAGCTGGAAAGTAAACAACGGTAAAATAAGCTACCCCGGCCAAAGCCTGCAGCTAAGCGGTGGTTTTGCCGTACGTAAAAAAGATGTTCAGGTAGGTGGTGTATTTGCCTTATCGTACAGCAATAGCCAAAGGTTTACCGAAGGTACCCGTACCAAATATGCTGGTACTGGTTCCGAACTGGATAACGATTATAACGATGAGCGTTACAACACCGCCGTATCGGGTGCATTGTTAGGCAACCTTAGTTTGGTAATTAAAAACAACCACAAAATTTCGTGGAAAAACATATTTACCAGCAACTCAGATAATGGCATTATACAACGTAATGGTGTAAGCTATGGTAGCGCTACCGAGCAGAACCGAACCAGTCTGGAGTTTACCAGCTCTAAGGTATTTTCAACCAACCTGTCGGGCGACCACCTGTTTGCCGGTACCGATATACGTTGGAAATGGAACGGCGGCTTTGTAATGATAAACCGCGACCAGCCACGTACTACCCGTTACAGCTACGAGCGCCCTTACACTTCATCGGTTCCTTTTGGCCCTAACGAAACTACCGAGCCATATGCTTTTCAGTTTAGCTATGGCGGTAGCGATCCAAAACAAAGTGCATACTTCTACAGCCAATTACGCGAGAAAGTATACAATGCCGGTACCGACCTTACTGTGCCGTTTAAAGTACTTGGCCAAAAACAATCGATTACTGCCGGTTACTACTTCCAGTACCGTACACGTAGTTTCGAGGCACGTAACCTGTTTATTGATTACCCCGGTGGCTACAACGATTCGATGCGTTACGATACCAACGTAGATAACATTATCAACCAGGCTAACTTTACCAATGGTAAACTAACCATGAACCCGTTTGTTTTCCCTACCGATATTTACTCGGCTAACTCTACCACCCATGCAGCTTATGTAATGATGGAGAATAACTTTGGTGAGCGTTTTAAAGCGGTTTGGGGTTTCCGTTTCGAATCGTTTAAACAAAACCTTACTTCGCCGGGTGCTATAGATTTCGATATTATACCGCAAGACCCTGAACCACCAATTATACGTACCAAAGTAGTCGATACAACTTATAGCCGTTCATACTTCAGCGGTGCCTACACAGCAGACTCTACTGGTAAAGTTACCATGAAATTCCCGCTGTTGCCTTCGGTTAACCTTATCTACAAAATAAACGAAACTATGAACCTGCGCGCCAGCTATAGCCAAAGCATGAGCCGTCCAGAGTTCCGCGAAACATCGCCGTTTATTTACTACGACTTTTTACGCGATGTAAACCTTACCGGTAACGTAAACCTTATGCAGACCTTTATACACAACGCCGACCTGCGCTACGAGTACTTTATGGGTAAAGGCCAAAGCATTAACGCCAGCGTGTTTTACAAGCACTTTACCAATACTATCGAGCTTACCTCGGTAGCCAGCGGCAGCCAGCAATCGTTTATCTACAACAATGCTAAAATGGCTTATTTGGTTGGGGTAGAAGTAGAGCTGCGCAAGAACTTCGACTTTGTATCTAAAAAGCTGGAAGACCTGGTATTTGTAGCCAACATGGCTTACATATACAGCCGTGTAGATTTGCGTAACGTAAAAAACAGCAGCAGCGATGAAACGCTACGTCCTATGCAGGGCCAGAGCCCTTATATAATTAACCTGGGC
>JBJOOW010000258.1:0-2910 GCA_046051095.1 Bacteroidota bacterium
CCACCCGATTTTACCGAAGAAGAACTGAACCACTTCCCTTTCTACAAACGCGCATGGTACATACGCCAGGAGTTAATACGGGCAAGAAAAATGGAGAGAAAAGGAACTACAACTTAAGCAGCTTACTCCTCCAATGTTTTAAACGCCTTAGGTAAGTACCGCACTATATCGCCGGAGTTCATACCTGTTTGTCCGAGATTATCGGCTGCATAATCACCGGCCAGGCCGTGTATATACCCCCCCAACACAGCGGCTTGTTCTGGTGTATAGCCCTGCGCCAGTAATGATACTACAACACCCGTTAACACATCGCCGCTGCCGCCTTTAGCCATACCGGCATTACCGGTGCTGTTAAAGTACACTGCACCGCCCGGCACAGCCACCGATGTATGCGCGCCCTTTAGCACTACTACTACGTTATACTTTTCGGCAAACTGCTTTTGCAGGTTTAATTTATGTAAGTCATCGGTCCACTCGCCCACCAGCCGTTTAAACTCACCGGGGTGCGGAGTAAGAATTGAGCCCGCAGGTATATGTTGCAATAAGTGCGGGTGCTGCGCCAATATGTTTAGAGCATCGGCATCTATTACCATAGACTTGGTGTAGTTGCTTAACAGGTGCGCCATAAAAGCAACTGCATCATCGCTGGTACCAATGCCGGGACCAACAGCCACAGCGCTATATGTACCAACAACAGGCAAAGTAGCCAGCGTATTCTCTCCGCTTACCTGTACCATAGCCTCGGGGCAGGTGCTTTGCAATATCTCGTACCCACAACGTGGCAGCGCTGCAGTTACCAAACCGGTACCGCTACGCAAAACAGCCCCCACACTTAATACAGCCGCGCCTATTTTACCCAGGCTACCGGCAGCTACCAATGCATGTCCGTAAGTACCCTTATGCGAAAACTTGTTGCGCTGTTTAAAGTATTGTTTAACCGTGTGCGCGGTTATATAGGTATACGGTGTAGCTAACTGGTGTGCATAATCTTTATTCAGCTCAATATCCAGCACTTTAAATACCGGCACGCGCATACCATTACCTGCAAACATAAACGATAGCTTAGGCGCATGAAACGTAAATACCTCTGTAGCCTGCACCACCGCATCATCTGCAGTGTTAGCTATATCGCTGTATAAACCCGAGGGAACATCTACAGAATACACCACCACACCGGCGGCATTAATGGCCTGTATTACAGAGGCAGCAACACCGGTTACCGGTTTAGATAGACCGGTACCAAACAGGGCATCTACCACCACCGTACCGGCAGGTATTTTAGGCAAATGGTTTTCGGCCTGTATGTATAGTATAGAGGCTACCTGCTTGTAGCGCTCTTCGTTAATCATAAAATCGGCACTGGCCTTAGCCGAGTGGCGCACCACAAAAGTTATTACGTGGCGGTAACCGGCCTGTACCAACATACGGGCAATAGCAAGGCCATCGCCGCCATTGTTGCCCATACCGCAAAACACATATACCGGCACTGTGAATTTAATGCGGGCGGTTATTTCGTTAAACACAGCCATAGCGGCGCGCTCCATCAAATCGATAGATGCTATAGGTTCGTGCTGTATGGTGTAAGCGTCTAACGCGCGAATCTGTTCGGCAGAGAGAATTTGCATACTAACAAAGATACATATTGTGCAATGCCTATAACAAAGGCCGGTAAGATTAAAATCAGCCCTTTATTCCTTTACAAATACCTTAAACTGCTTATCCAACGGGTTTAGGTAAGGTATCAGTTCATCTATAAAACCCGGATAGTAGAATGGGATAAAATTTTCATAGCGCTCCTGCCCTATCCCACCGGGGAAAAGCGCCTCTTGTATACTTCGTATCTGGTTAACGGTGGTTTCCTGCTTACGCTTTTCGGCTTTCAGCATTTTACCTTCCAGATTATCGAGCGCAGTCAACAGTTTTTGCTTTTCGGTCGTGGCGCTTTGTTTAAGGGTAGCATCTGCTTTTTCAGCTTTGGCTATTATTGCTTCAAACAGTTCTTCAGCTTTCTGCTTTTCGGCTATCAGGTTTGCATCCTCGCTCAGGCCTTGTTTTACATAACTGTTTATCAGTTGCTCTACATCGCCCAAAAACTGCATAGCGGTTAACCCAAGTTTATCCAGCTTTTTAAGCACCGGTGGGGTTACCAACGCTACCGAGCTACGCATAGCCAGCATAGGGTAGTTTACCTTATGGTAATCGAACAATGGTTTTAACTCCAGCCAATAACTTAGCTCGCCGGCACCGCCCACAAAGGCAAGGTTTGGCAATATAACCTCCTGGTATAGCGGACGAAAAATTACATTCGGGCTAAAGCGCTCAGGGTGATTTTCTATTTCAGCATCTATCTCATCGCGGCTGAACAAAATATTTTTATTATTCACCTCATAACGTCCGCTGGCTTCGTTCAATATAATGCGCTCGCGGTAACCATCGCCCAGATAGAAGAAATTAATATCGCGTGGTTTGGCTTGTGCTTTATAGTTAGCCTCCAGAAAATCAACCGTAGGTTTAAGCACTTTGGTAGCACGGCTGTTAAGCACTTCATCTTTTATATAACCGGCAAATAGTTTTTTAAGGCGCGCATCATCCTGATCTAATACTACCAACCCATGCTGTTTAAATAATTCATTTACGAAATACTGCGATAGCCTGCCAAAGGTTGAATACTTCTTCACCCCTTCTTCCAGTATGGCAATTACTTCGGGTTGGTTTACAGTTGCTTTCAGTTCATCAATAGCAGCCTGCATGTTAGCCGTACTCCACCTGCCCGAGGCGCCAGTACCGGCATCGTGCCAGGTTATTTTTTTACCACCAATGTTTATGTGGTTCAACTCCTCTACATCATGGTCTTCGCTGCCCAGCCAAAACACCGGTACAAAATTATACTTCGGGTATTGCTGCTTTAGC
>JBJOOW010000259.1:0-3770 GCA_046051095.1 Bacteroidota bacterium
TACGGAACTCCGGGGCCCGCTTCGCGGTACACCGAATCGTAGCGAAGGCTATCGGCTACTATTAAAATTACATTTTTGGGCTTGGCCACTTTACACAATTATGGGACGGCGAAAGTAGGCGGATAAACCGAAAAGTGAAACGGCTAATTGAAAATTTACCCTGCGAAAATTACGTTTCGCCGATTAGTTTGATTATACAACTGTTTACAGGTAATACTTGTGGTTATTCTCTTTCAGGTGTTTCTCTGCCTGCTCATAGTCGGGCATTATCTGCTCTACTACTTTCCAGAAACGTGCAGAGTGGTCGTGATGTATCAGGTGGGCCAGTTCGTGTATTAAAACATAATCTACCACGCGTTGTGGTGCAAACAATAAGCGAACTGATATTACAATATTACCATCGCGTGAGCAATGCCCCCAGAAACTGGTTGCGTGCTTCATTTTTACAGTGCGTACATCCTTCTTAAAGTAACGGTTGTTAAACTCGTGTATGCGCTCGCTTATAATTGGCTGAAAGAATTTGCAAAGGCACTTGGCCACCAGATAGCTGCAGGCGTTGGCTTCAACTTCTTTATTCAGCCCACGGCATAATGAAAGCACTATGTTATTCTTAAAAATCTTAGCCGTGCTTTTAGAACCTTCGTGATAGTAGATAGATATAACAAACTCGTAACTGCCTACTTTCAGTACTTCGCCGTTTACATATTTACGCTGAGGCAGCGAGTCGAGCAGTTCGGGTTTATCGCCCAGCTTTTGGCGCGCCCATTTAATAAATGAGTCTATGTGTTTACGCTGCTCTTCCTTAGTATGCCGGTTGCTGATACGGATTAGTATACCATTGCGGTTTACAGTAACACGGCTGTTAAACCGGTCCTCGAACATAATACGCACCGGTACGTTTTCGCCGTTCACGTCTATTTCGAAATTGCGTTGCAGCAATATATCTTCCTCCTGCGCCTTTGGTGGCGCGGGCTGTATAGCAGCAACAAGGTTATCGAATAGCGAAAGCATACAGCAGCAAAAATGCACTTACATAGTGGTAATTACTATGCAGGTAGTATTAATAATTACAAACAGATACAATTTGAATTGAGCAGAAAGCCAAACACCACAGGTTAGTTCTGCGATTTGCCCTTTTTTATTTTGCGTACTACGTCTTTACGTATGCCGGTTTCGCGCGATACTTCCGATACGTTTTTACCACTATCAAGCATCTCTTTTACTTTGTCTTTGTAGTCCTCCTGAAATATCTGCCCTTTGGTAGGTTCATCGCGGTGCAGCAGTGGTTCTTTTTTTGCAGGCTTATCGGTACTGGTAGTGTTAGCTGCAGGCTTAAACAACACAAACAGGCCAACTGCCACAGCAATTACTGCCAGGCCTATAACGGGCCATTTGCGTTTGGGTTTCTCAGGCTGTGGGTTAAGGGGCGTTTCCATAGGGTTAATTTTGTGCGAAAATAAACCGGCGGCGCTTAGGTTGGTAGTCTGTAAGCCAAATTTAGTGCGGTGGCTAAGTAACGCTGCCCGGGGTGTATGGCTACGTAGGTAGTCAACCGCACAGGGGGTGTTAACCTTATATAACACCGCCCCTACCACGGCAAACAAAATATTCTATTTTCGCTTTCGTCAATACAAGCAATTAAAAAACAGAACATGAACATACGATTAGAAGAACCTGAAAAACCAGCCGTAGAGCCAGATAAACTGATAGAGAAATTTGCCGGTGGCATGATGAAGTTTGATGAGAAATTTCTGGAGCAGCGCCGTATATTTTTATGGGGTGGCGTACACGATGAAAGCGCCGAGAAACTGGTTAACCGCCTGCTTTACTTAGAGGCTACCGACCCGGGTAAAGACATATTCTTTTACATCAACAGCCCAGGTGGTGTAGTAACCAGCGGCATGGTAGTATACGATACTATGAAAATGATTACCTCGCCGGTGCACACTATCTGCATGGGTTTGGCAGCATCTATGGGTAGTATATTGCTTAGCGGTGGTACCAAAGGCAAACGCCTTATATACCCAAGCGGACGTGTAATGATACATCAGCCATCGTTAGGTGGTATGTATGGCCAGGCTACCGATATTGAAATTACCGCCAACGAGATTTTGAAAATTAAAGAATCGAGCGCCAGAATACTTGCCGAAAACTGTGGCAAAACCTACGAGCAGGTAATGAAAGACTTTGACCGCGACCACTGGATGAACGCCGAAGAAGCTGTGAAGTATGGTATTGTGGATGGTATTGCCGATAAGATTTTTTAGGCATGACACGTACTGACCAAAATGTAGAAACAGCGCGGTATCAGAAAGATATTGCTACGCGCCTGGGCCTTGACGCCGAGAACCTGATATTTAACTATAAGCAGAAGAACGAGACTGTGCGTTTCGATCTGGTAACGGTTAACCCCAAGCACGACCAATCGTTTTTGTTTCATACCGTAACCGGTACCGATAAAATAGATGCGCTGAAGAAGATGCTGGAGTATATAGACCAGCACTACCACAACGAAAGCAGCCTTACTATACAGTGGATTAAGATAGGCGACAACAAGCTGCACACTTCTTATTTCCGCGCGCAGAATATGTACGAGGCACTGGATAAATTTTACTACGGCCGCGACCTTGGCCAGTACAAAATTTTCAGCATTACGCTTAACCCGGTTAGCTAAAAAATTAGCTGCCTAACCTTTATAAAACAGCCTTTTGGAGTAAAACCCAAAAGGCTGTTTTTATTTAAAAACAGAAACCATGTTAATACCCTTCAATTGCAAGGCGCTGATTGTTAGCGCTTTGTGGTTTTCAATGTTAACACCCCTACCCCTGCAATGTTAACCCCTTATACATTATTATATATGTTTAATTTATATGTATAGTATGTAGAAAGGCGGTATAATACATACTTAATAACCGGTTCTGCCGTTTATACTACATGAACAATTGGGACCACTTTGTAAACGCCCTTTTCGACTGGTGCGTGCAGATACTGTTACTTGGCGCACATTGGTTGGGCATCTCCTATAACGAAATCAACATCTGGATTTTCTGCATTATAGAACCCATAGTGTTCTTTATAATGCTGGGTGTAATAATTTGGCAGTGGAGAAAGATAAAACAACTTAAACACAACTTACAGTAGAGACACCATGCTGGCGTCTCCGCCAATAAAACATCCGAAGTTTTCAAAACTTCGGATGTTTTACTTCAAGTGTTGATTAGCAATAGTGTCTATCTGTTGAATTGTTGAGTAGGGTATGTTGCTTTTACTTTTAATCAATTCTTTTAAGTAAGAGTGAGTATCGGCTGGCAGCTTCATTTTGTTTAAAGCTAAATCAACAAGGCTTATGAAAGATTGTGTTACCTCAATTTCGTATTCGTACAACTGACAGGCAATCTGGTCAAGACACAATTCGTACTCGTTATAATCTAAATAATCCTTAGCTGCCAGTATATCAACTTTTGCCAGCCCAAGTAATTCTGCGCAGCCGATGATAGCATCAAGCAACTGTTTTGTTCTATCTAAAAGCATATTACTTCAACTTCTCATTATTCTTATGCCTTTCCGCATCGCGGTTGGTTTTCTTATCCAGGTTTTTTTGTAGTGCGGTGGTAAGGTCTACACCGGTTTGGTTAGCCAGGCAAATAAGCACAAACAATACATCGGCCAGTTCATCGCCCAGGTCTTTTTGTTTGTCGCTTTCTTTAAAACTCTGCTCGCCATAGCGGCGGGCTATTATACGGGCCACCTCGCCAGATCGGAAGAGCGTC
>JBJOOW010000260.1:0-5911 GCA_046051095.1 Bacteroidota bacterium
TGTAGTACTTAAATAAACTACAACTTAAACGTAAACCCAACATTGGCTATGCTTTTGCCAAAGCCCAGCTCGCCGTTTATGGCTACGCGCGGCGCAAAGTAGTAACGTATACCGGCCTGCACACCGCCAAATGCTAATGGCGCCACACGTACCGTATTGGTATAATAGGTAAAGGCTACACCACTGCCCAGGTTGGCACCGGCGTATATATCCAGTTTATCGGCGTGTATGTTGCGGCTGGCATGGTCGGCTATTAACTGGTAAAAGTGAAAATTGGCAATCATACCTACCGGTACATTAAGCTCGCCCAGATAATCGCGGCTTATAGGCCCGCGGCCACCTATGCCGGTGGTAAAGCCCAGCCCTACATATTTATGTATACCAAACTCGCCCTGAAAATTAAACTGCCCGGTTACCGGCCAGTAGTAAGCGGGGCGTATTGCCGGCCCATCGTTGTAGTAATAGTTATCTATATGAAAAAACTGCGATGGCCCAATGCCAATGCTTAGTGTGTTGGTGTGGCGGTCCCACGCCTGTGCCTGTACTATATAAGTAGTTGTAAATAGTACCAGTGCTGTAATGGTTGTGCGCAATATGCTTTTCATAACTATAAGGTTTAGGTTAACAATTAGTAATTGGTTACACTTTTACCTTTTCAAATACCCTGCCCATAGGTTTTTGGGGTGCAGTTTCCCCATAATTCATCAAACACCCGTGTTTTTTGGCATGGCATGGTATTCTCATGTACATAAACAGCAACGCATTACTTAACCAAAAATCAAACTGCCATGGAAAATCTGCTGTATATCATCGCACTGATACTTGTTATAGGTTGGGCGATAGGTTTTTTTGCTTACCATGTAGGTGGTATCATCCACATACTGCTGGTAATAGCTATCATCTCTATTCTGCTGCGTGTTATCCGCGGTAAAGATCCTGTTTAGTCAGTCAATTATTATATAACCCCTTTCATTAACCATTAAAAACTCATTGTATGAAAAAGATAATTTTTGTAGCCGCCATAGGCTTTGCCATGTTAACCGGTTTCTCATCGTGTAAACAGTGCCAGATATGCACCAAAGATTCGAGCCCCGAGGTTCGTATTTGCGAGCGCGATTATAGTACCGATACCGAGTACGGATTTGCTATAGATGCGCAGGAAGCGCAAGGCTATAACTGCAAGGGCGCAATTTAATAACAGTGGGTGTGTGTATGCAGCAGGGGCACCGGTGTGCCCCTGCTATTTTTTTAAACCAATAAACCAACGTATATGAAAACCGCAGGTATAATACTGATAGTAGTGGGCTTACTTATTACCATTTTTTCGGGCGCTACGTTTGTTACTAAAAAGAAAGTAGTAGATGTAGGTAAACTTGAAATTACCAAAGATGAAGAACACAAACTGCCCTGGGCACCTTATGCCGGCCTGGGTGTGCTGGCTATTGGTGGCGTACTGCTGGTAGCTGGTGCGCGCAAACCTTAACTTGTTTTTTAAGGCACTTGTTTACATTGCCACTTGCTCAATATGTCAAGCTGAGCGGAGTCGAAGCCTTTTTGCCCGGTAGGCTCCTTTATTAGCAATGGGCAATATAAACTTCAAACTACATACTTGTTTTTGCAATACCCGTGTAATGTGCTTTTTTTACCGCAATGGTAAAAAGGCACATTAAGCGCGGGCTGCGTGTATCGCGCTATGTTATATATAAAGAAACGCTGGTAGATTACCACGAACACTTCTGGTCGTTTATTGGTGCGTTTGTAGGTATAGGGCTTATAGCCTGGCTGCAAAGCCTGTCGCTAGATAGGTACGAAAACATTTTTCTTATCGGTTCGTTTGGTGCATCCAGCGTGCTGGTTTACGGTGCCATACAAAGCCCGCTGGCACAGCCGCGCAACCTTATAGGCGGCCATGTTATATCGGCACTTATAGGGGTAACGGTTTACCGCTTTGTACCCGATGTTATATGGCTTACTGCACCGCTGGCGGTGGCACTTTCTATAGTACTAATGCAAATAACCAAAACCCTGCACCCGCCCGGTGGCGCTACTGCATTAATTGCAGTAATAGGCTCCGAAAAAATAAAAGCGCTGGGCTATATGTATGTACTATCGCCGGTGCTAAGCGGTGCGCTTATACTGTTGGTAGTGGCTATGGTGTTTAATAACATAACCCGCCACCGGCGCTACCCAACCAACAAGTATTTTACCAACTCGCTGCGCCGCATGTTTATACGCAAAACCGCCGCCGAGGCATAGAACATACAATACATTAAACTGCATTTAACCAACGGGCTTTAGCCCGTTTTAAAAGATTTTTTCTATTAGCAGCCATTGGCTTTAGCCAATGGTGTTATTAACCAACTTTAGTTGGTTTAAAACAAACTACTATTCCTTATATCAAGCTGCCGTTGGCTTTAGCCAATGGCATTAACGGGCTTTAGCCCGTTTAAATAAGAACATACCACCAATAGCCGTTGGCTGAAGCCAACGGCTATTAATGGTATTACATCAATCCACCAGAAAAGTACCAAAGTCAAGCACTTCGCCTTCTTTCATATCCAGCTTGGCCAGTTTATCTATATCTACATTGTGCCACACCTTGGTTTGAAAATGTACTGTATCGCCTTTAAACAACAACAGGTATAAATCGGGCAGGCGTTCAAAACCCAAATCGTGGTCGGTTATATCGGTAGGGTAAAAGTGTATATGTGTTTCGCCGTTGCTGTCAAGTCCGGCATGGCCCAGGTAATCATCATCGCTAAACAAATCTTTATCGTAAAGCCGCACCACATAATCGCTGCCATGCAGCGGGTGGTTGGTGCCGCGTTTTAAAAATCGCGCTTTTACAGTTAGCTGTATATCGGGGTGCCAGTTGTTCAGGGTATTTAAAAATTCGCCTTGCATATAAATGGTTTTATATCGTAAAGATAGTAATTGAACAATACCTGCAACCTGTTGTAAATCAGCCATGCGCCTGTTAGTTATCAATAGCCGGTATATCTTAACAACACATTAACCACAGTAGCAAGGGTGGCGGTTTATTTTTGGTTATTAATTTCCATCTTCGTTAAACCAAACCACCTACCTGCATGAACCACGAAGCAATATTACTGGCCGATACCTTTGGCAAAGTGCGCGACCTTACCAAATGGTATTTTAGCCTGCTTAAAAATACCGACCCTTATCAGCAAATAGAAATTAACGGCAACAAGTTAAACTCGCCGGCCTGGCTGGCTGCCCACCTGGTTTGGGCGCAGAATTTTTTAATAGTTAAAGCTACCGGCGGGCAGGGCAGCAACATTGCCTGGCTCGACCATTATAAACTGGGTGGCCCCGGTACCCTGCATACCGATAAACCCGATATGAAAGAGCTGCTAACCCTGCTTAAACAGGGCTACGATACTGCACAGGCCCACCTGCTAACTATTACCGATGAGCAGATGGCGCAAACCAACGCCTTTGGTATGGGCTTTGGCGGCGTAAACACCAACCGCATGATGGTGCAGCACTGCATACGCCACGAGGCCATGCACACCGGTCATCTTAGCTGGCTTTGCAAAATACATGGTATAGAAACCGTATAACCCAAATTTTAAAACACCCTTTATATACATATGAGATACATTTCAATTTGTTTATTAATACTACTACTGGCAGCCTGCAAAATGAAAAACGAAAAGAAAACCTACACGGCAGAGGAGATAACCGCCGAATCGAAAAAGGTAAACGAGTTTTTAGACCGTAAATTCGACGAATCGGTTAACCGCGACCCCGAGTTTGCTTCATCGCTGGGTTTAAAAGCGGGCTACGATAGCTGGGGCGAACGTACCGACGAACACTCCGATAAAGAACTGGCCATTGCCAAAGCCAACCTCGATTCGCTGAAACAAAACTTTAATCTGGATGCGCTGGATGCTCAAACCAAACTAAGCGTGCGCATGTTCGAAGAAGATATTAAACGCTGGGAAGATGGCCGTAAGTTTCGCCACCACGGGTTCGATATTACACAAATGGGCGGCGTGAATAACGATTTGCCAGCCTTTCTTATCAATGTAAACCGGGTAGATTCGGTAACCGATGCCGAGGCCTACCTAAGCAGGCTTAAAAAAATGGATAAGGTATTCGACCAAACTATCGATAACCTTAAAAAGAGCGAGGCCATTGGTGTAATACCGCCGCACTTTACTTTTAGCTATGTAACCGACGACCTTAAAAACTTTATTGCCAACTGCGATAAAGCCGATGAAAGCAACGTACTGCTGGCCGATTTTTCGGCTAAGGTAGATGCCCTTGCCACCGATAAGTCGGTAAAGGGTATGCTTAAAGCACAAGCCGCCGAAACTATCCGCACCACCGTTAAGGCTGCTTACCAACGCCTGCTCGATTACTGGCTAACGCTGGAGCCTAAGGCTAAAGCCAAAGGCGATAACGGTGCCTGGAGCCTGCCCGATGGCGAAGCGTATTACAACATGCAGTTGCGTTTTCATACAACAACCAATATGACAGCCGATGATGTATACAACACCGGCCTTAAAGAAGTAGCCCGTATACACGATGAGATGCGCGCTATTATGAAACAGGTAAACTTTGGCAGCGATTCGCTACAGAAATTTTTTGAGTACGTACGTACCGATAGCAAGTTTAAATACGCCAACAACGCTACCGGTAAAAAAGAACTGCTGGACGATGCCAACCATTATATAGATACCATGCGCACCCTGTTGCCGCAACTGTTTATTACCCTGCCCAAAGCCGATTTGGTAGTTAAGCAGGTAGAGGCTTTTCGTGAGAAAAGCACCGGTGGTGCTTTTTACGAGCAACCATCGGAAGATGGCAGCCGCCCCGGCCGCTACTATGTAAACTGCTACAACATGGCCGATGAACCTAAATACCAGATGGAGGCACTAACCTACCACGAGGCTATACCCGGCCACCATATGCAAATTGCAATATCGCAGGAGCTGAAAGGCGTGCCTAAGTTCCGCCGCCACGAGTTTTTTACATCGTACGTAGAGGGCTGGGCACTGTACGCCGAGCGCCTGGGTAAAGAGATGGGCAAATACGAAGACCCTTACAGCGATTTTGGCCGCCTGAGTATGGAAATTTTCCGCGCCGCCCGCTTAGTGGTAGATGCCGGCATACACACCAAACACTGGACCCGCCAGCAGGCTATCGATTACTTTTTGCAAAACACCGCCAACGCACCCGGCGATATTGAAAAAGAAATTGAACGCTACTTTTTATGGCCCGGCCAGGCCACCGGCTATAAAGTGGGTATGATGAAAATAATGGAGCTGCGCGAACACGCTAAAAAAGGGCTGGGCGATAAATTCGATATCCGTAAGTTTCACGATGTGGTGCTAACCAATGGTGCCGTATCGCTTACTACGTTAGAAGAATTGGTAGAAGCCTACATTGCCGAAAATAAACAGGCTGCTGCTAAATAATATACTTAGGCTATTGCTTAAACAAAATAGCCCCGCATAAAAGCGGGGCTGTTTTGTTTAATACCTGTTTTGCAAAGCACATTAAATAAAAAGGATAGGAGTATAAAACAGTAAAGCCGTTACTTACGGGTAACGGCTTCGCCAGAAAGTTGCGGTGTAAATATTTTAGTAGCGGTGTACAGATTTTAGTGGTGCAGCACCTACGGTTTGTTTGGTAGGCTGAACACTTTGCGATGAAGAACCGCGCAGTAGTTCGTCAAATATTTCAATTTTTTGTTCCAGTTTGCGGTAGCTGGTAATAAACTCGTTAAAGTTTCTTTCGCCAAAGCGTGCCAGTGTTTCTTCGGTAATAGGCACGTCAACCGCTATCAAAAATGGTAGCTCTACGTTCATCACCTCGCAAAAGCGTTTAAGGGTTTCCAGGCGGGCGTTGTTGGCACCTTGCTCCAGGCAGCTATAGGCTT
>JBJOOW010000261.1:0-6994 GCA_046051095.1 Bacteroidota bacterium
AGGCTCGGCAGCCGGTTTGCTTTCTTCTTTTTTAGGCTCTGTTTTAGCCGGTGCAGCGGCAGGTTTAGGCTCTTCTTTCTTCGCTTCTGTTTTAGCAGGCTTCGGTTCCTCTTTTTTAGGCTCGGCTTTAACAGGTTCGCTTTTAGGTGCGGGTTTAGCTTCTTCTTTTGCAGCAGCCTTTGCCTGCTCGGCCTGCATAGCCTGTTCTTTGGCGGCTTCGGCGGCACGTTGTTCGGCAGCCTTTTTCTCTTCGGCTGCTTTTAATTCTGCGGCTTTTTGCTCGGCTGCTTTACGGTCGGCCATTTCTTTCTCAATAGCTTTGCGTTCAGCTTCTTTCTGCTCGGCTGCCTTTTTATCGGCAGCGGCTTTCTTTTCGGCTGCGCGTTTTTCCGCTTCGGCACGTTCAGCCTCTTCCTTAGCTTCGGCAGCTAACTCAGCTTTACTCTTTTTGGCAGGCTTCTTTTTCCATTTGCTGTTCTCCTTCATTTCCAGCGATGGAGAGCTTTTTAATTGTTCCAGTTCTTCTTTGCTTTGGGCCTTTGTTTGGTTAATGCAACCCAATTGTAATGCCACTGCAAATAGTGCGGCCAGTAGTAACTTATATTTCATAATTGTGGTTATGATTTGATAGGGACGCCGAAGATAGGAAAAGGCTTGTTATGTTAAAATGACATGATTACTGACTATTAAAAAAACAGCGCACCTTTACATAAAACACTAATATTCAGAAAGTTGCATTTATCCTAAAAAACAGACACCTATCCATCAATATAAACCAATTCCATACATACCTAATCAGGGTTCAATTACCTACTGACCAAAATATAAGCGCTGCACCAATACAGCAAAAAAATATTACTTTGTTTTGATATGTATAAATTTCCTGGTAACACGTGTTGTTCAAATATAGCCGGAGTAGTTCGGGTATGCAGCAAAACTATTTAGTTCTCTTTTGTAACCGTGTAAGTAACCTTAGCGGCAGAAATGCGCAGCAGGTTGGTAGCCTCTTTTGTTCTGAAAATCAGATAATACGTATTTGCCGAGTTATCGATAGTAAGGTTTATATTATTTACTGTTAAGGTAGCCGCACCAGTGGCAAACGATGCACCCGACGAAGTGGTTGATGTTACAATCGCCGGGGTACTGGCACCATTAGCAAGACTGTATAGCTCAAGGCCTACCTCTTCGGTAGATGAACCATCGTATACATATGCTGTTAATGTTGTTATAGTAGCACCATCTGGCAAATTAACGGGGGCATATAAATAAGCGTCTGTACCTGCTGTACCACTTTGTACCCAACGGGCCTGGCCGGTATTATAACCACCCAGTACAATATTATTGCTTGATACCAGCAATATGTTTTGCAAGCTAAATGCCACTGCAGGTATTGACAGGTATTTGGTTTTAGCTGTAGTATACATATAACTGTTTGCTGCTGGTATGCTAATGTTACCACTTACTTCAAATTTTTGAGAAGGTACAGTTGTACCTACACCAACATTGGCACCGTTGTTATAAATGTTACTGTTGTTTACTACCCATGCAGTACCGTTCCAGTAAGGCGTGTTGCCTGCATTGGCGCCATTGGTAAGCACACCGCCCACACCTGCAGGGCCTGTAGCACCGGTACTGCCGGCAGCACCGGTAGGGCCTTGCACACCCTGTACGCCTTGTGTACCCTGTACACCCTGTATACCTTGCGGGCCTTGTACACCCTGCGGACCGGTTGGCCCTGTTATACCTTGTGTACCGGTTGGGCCTTGCGCACCTGTAGGGCCGGTAATACCTGTTACACCAGTGTTGCCGGTATTACCCGTTGCACCGGTTGGCCCAGCCGAAGGCCCTGTAGCACCGGTTGGGCCGGTACTGCCTGTAGGGCCGGTTGGCCCACCACCCGGGCCTGTATTACCTGTTGCACCTGTTATGCCCTGTATACCTACACCGGTAGGGCCGGTTGGCCCGGTTATACCCTGTATACCTGTAGCGCCTATGTTTCCCTGTATACCTTGCTGACCAGTTGGACCTGTAGCACCGGTATTACCCTGCACACCTTGTGGGCCTGCAATACCTTGCGGGCCGGTAACACCTATGCTGCCCTGTGTACCTTGTACACCTTGTGTACCTTGTGGGCCGGTGGGGCCGGTTGGGCCAACACTACTGGCAGATGCAGCAGCATAAAAAGCGTAAGGTACACTCATTAGCTGGCTGTTGCCCATACCAATAAAGCCATTACCGGTGTTTAGTTCTACTTCTAAATATTTATTGCCATTGGCCCAAGCAATGCCGGCAAAGTTACCTGCTGTTGCAGTACCTGCACCTACCACAGCGTTAAACAGACCAAAGTTGTTGGTGGTTACACTGTGTGTTTCCTGATATACAGTGGTACCGGCTGCCGATACATCGTGAACACTAAACCGTACCTGCAGGGCTACATTGGCTAACACATTGCCCGACGCATCGCGGGCTACCGCCTGATAATTGATGCCCTGAGGAGCCTGGGCGTTTACTGCTACTGTTGCTATTAATGCCAAAACCAGAAGTACATAATTCTTCATCGCAAATTTCATTTACTTACGAAAGTAATTTTTTATGTAAAAGTTAATGGGTTACGGGTTGGAATAAAGCCATTACTGTTTCTTGTTATTGCTTTTGTTACCTAAACCACGGAACGCAGTAAACATGGCCAGAAAGATAAACACAAGCGCGAAGGCCGCAGTAAAATAGGGCGCTTTAGTGTGCAGGTATTTATCGAGCATATAGCCAATAAATACACCAACACCTATGGTACCGGCTATTTGAAAACCAATGCCCGAGTATTTAACGTAATCGTCAACCTCTTTTTTGCCTTCTTCAAATTCTTGTTTCATAAAATATAAAAGCCAATGTGCTTTCACATTGGCTTTTCAAGTATTGTACCAATACGTTGGTTAGTTTACTGTTTTAGGTTGTGCGCCCGGGGTTTGGGCAGTTGTACTGGCCAAAGTAGCGCCCATAGAGCATTTACCATTAAACTTAGCGCCCTCTTCAACTACCAGTTTCTTAATTTTTATATCGCCGGTAACGTGGGCTGTTTTACTCAAAATGAGTAATTCCGATACCTCTATGTTCCCATTTACGGTACCATCTACATAAGCATTTTGGCAAAACACGTTGCCTTGTATTACACCTGTAGCCCCAACTACGGTTTTGGCCTTCGATGTTACGTTGCCTATTATCTTACCGTCAATGCGTATATCGCCTTCGGTGCTAAGGTCGCCGTTAAGTACGGTGCCCTGGCCCAGTTGGTTCATTACCCGCAGTGCGGAGTTAGCGTCTTCGGCTTTGTTTTTGTTAAACATGCGTTCAATTTTTAGGGTTAAAAATTAACTCAGCCATGCAATATAGGCTTTTTAAGCCATTCAGCCTACCCTCGTAGGCTGCCAGCAATTAGATGAGCTGATAGTCAATGATTTACGAAATTGTGAAATTGCTTTAAAAGGCAATATAGTCGCGTGGGTTAAGGCTGCGGCCTTTGTGCCACAGCTCGAAGTGCAGGTGCGGGCCAGTGGTAAGTTCGCCGGTATTGCCTACTACGGCTATTACTTCACCAGCCTTAATGTAGGCCCCGGTTTTTATAAGCAGTTTAGAATTGTGCTTGTAAATAGATATCAGGTCGTTGGCGTGTTGAACCGTAATTACATACCCTGTTTCAAGTGTATATGCGTCTGATATTACCTTGCCGTCCAACACAGCTTTAACAGGTGCATCTTCTTTGGCTGCTATATCAATACCGTAATGTTCTTTTTTTAAGTCGTACTCATCGGTAACATAGCCTTCTACCGGGTCCATCAGGTGCATTTGCTTCACCTCATCAACCGCGCCGCTGTTTTGGCTGGCGTTGTAACTAAGCGAGTAGTTTTCATCGTCCTCTACCTCTTTACGCAGTTCTTTTTCTTCCTGCCCTACCTCGTTTAGTTTTATCTGCGATTTATCGGTGCCAGCCTGCTGTGGTTTTGGGGGGCGTTGGGCTGTAACGCTATCGTTAGCAACGTTTACCAGGTTCTCCAGCCAAAGGGCTCGGGCTTCTAACTCGTTTTGCAGCGAATCGGTTTTAAACTCGAGCTGTATTATCTGGCTGCGGTAGTTATAATCGCCAAAACCAGGTATAAAGTACTTAAGCGGCGTGTATATAATGGCGGCAGCTGTTAAAAATATAAGGGTAAAAGCCACCACACTTAAAAATATCCAAACGTTGGTGCGGGTAAGCGAAAGCGAAAACTTTTCCTCAAACGTAACATCGTTCAGTACCACAAACCTGAACTTATTGCGTAAATTTTTGTTCTGTTTTGTTTTAATTTTTTCTGCCATGCGTACTATTCTGTGGTCTTACCTGTGGTTATCTTCCTTTTATTTCTGCCAAAACAAAATATTTTTGTTGCTTACCTGTTAATTAAACCGTGTTAAACTGTTTCTTATTTTGAAGCTGCCAAAACTATCAATATTTCTCTTTTCATTGTCGTTGTTGCTATTGTGGGGCTGCTCTACAACTAACCATGCCATATTGCCTACCCAGGCTTTTCTGGATATAACGTCGCACTACAACGCCTATTTTAACAGTAACGAGAAGATTAAGAACGTTTATAAATTATCGTTAGAGAACCACAAAGATAAGTTCGATTCGGTAATACCGGTATACCACTACAGCGACCCAACCGAGTTTGCCAGCTATAGCGGCGACCTGGATGATGCCATTAAGCGTTCTACACTGGCTATACAGTTACGCGGCGCCAGCAATTGGAGCGATGACCACTTTTTGCTGATTGGCCAGGCGAACTACCTAAAGGGCGACTACGATAAAGCCAGCAGCAGCTTTAAGTTTATTACTACCGAGTATAAAGACGGGGTTGACTACGTAAAGGTGATGAAGAGCCTTGGCAAGCCCATTAAGAAGTATGTGAAGGCTAAAAAGAAAAAGAAGAAACCACAGGTTAAGGTGGTGATAAATAAAGATGGCACCCAAACGCTGGAGAAAGTAGATAACCGCCCAACGTACTCGCTATGGATACACGAGCCTGCCCGTGCCGAGGCTATGATATGGCTGATAAAAACCTATACCCGCCAGAAAAAATATGATGAGGCAGCTACGGTAATTACTTATGTACGTGGCGATGATAACTTTTATAAAAACCTTGACCCACAGTTAGATTTAGCCGAGGCCGACCTTAAAGTTGCCAAAAAGGATTATGCTGCTGCCATAGAGCCACTTGAAAAATACCTGATGGCGAAAAAGGTGCGCAAGCGTAAAAAGCTGAAAGTGCGCCCGCATTTTGTATTAGCCCAATGTTATGCCGCTACCGGTAACTATGGCAAAGCTATAGATAACTATAAAAAAGTGCTTAAGTGCAACCCTAACTACGACATGGAGTTTTACGCCAAAATTAAAATGGCGAAACTGGGCCGTAGCGGTAACAACAATGCCGAGATGCGCTCGCTGCTGGCTAAAATGGCTAAAGATGGTAAGTACAAAGAGTACTGGGACCAGGTGTATTACGAGCTGGCCTTAATTTCAGTATCGGAAAATAACCTTGCCGAAGCACGTAAATTTTTACATAAATCGGTAGATAACTCTATATCTAACGACGACCAGAAAGCGCTTTCGTACCTTAAACTGGCCGAACTGGATTACAACGGCGAGAACTATGTTTCGGCCAAGTTCTTCTACGACTCTACCCTTACCTTTATGGCTAAAAACGACCCGCACTACCCCGAGGTAGATGAGCGTGGTAAAATGCTTACCAATCTGGTAACACAGCTAAACATTATAGCGCAGGAAGACAGCCTGCAAAAGCTGGCCCTGCTACCCGAAGAGCAACGTAAAAAGCTGGTAGCCGACGCTATATTTAAAAAGGAACAGGAAGAAGAAGATAAGAAAGCCGCAGAAGCATCGGGTAAACAACAAAACCAACTTAGCACTACACTTAATACAGGTAATAACACAGCGCAGCTTCAAAACTCGCTGCAAACGGCCAGCTTTAGCTGGTATTTTTACAACCCTACTACACGTGCCGCCGGTTACAACGATTTTATTAAAAAGTGGGGCCGCCGCAAGCTGGAAGAAAACTGGCGCCGTAAAAACAAAAATTCTATTACCACCGATGACGATGGAAATGCAATTGCTGTTGACAGTGCTGCTGCCGCAAAAGATTCGGCAGAGGCTGTTATAGCCGGTACCATGGAAGAGCAGATGCTGGCCAGTATACCTACCAGCCCGGAGAAGCTTGAAAAATCGAACGGTAAAGTAATTGATGCCTACTACGCTGCCGGTACCATTTATAAAGATGGATTGGATAACGATTTGAAAGCTACCGATATGTTTGAAACGCTGAATAAGCGTTTTCCGAAACACAAGTTGTTGCTGGAAAGCTATTACAATATTTACCTGATAGCCCTGCACCAGAAACAAACCGCAAAGGCCGAGGAATACAAAAACAAAATACTGGCCGAGTTTCCGGAAAGTGTTATTGCCAAAATACTGCGCGACCCTAATTTCTTAAACGAAGCCAAACGTAAAGAGCAAGCCGTTGATGAGTACTACCAAAGCGCTTACAACGATTACAGCAACAACCAGCTTGACTCGGCCTGGTATAAAACCGAAATGGCCGATAACCTGTTTAAACCAAACCCGCTAAGTGCCAAGTTTGAGTTGCTGCAGGCACTGGTGTTAGGCAAGCAAAACCGCTTAACCGATTATGTGCAGGCGTTAAACAAACTATCTAACAAAAGTAAAGATGCAGAGGTGAAGAAAACTGCCACCGACCTGTTGGCTTACCTTAATAAATCGACCCTACCGCAAATTGATTTAAGCCGCGATAGCACGCACCGCGATTCGCTAAATGCTATGTTTGGACTGGTAGGTGGTGCAACACCCGACACCAGCCAGAACGAGCTGCTACAGCAATTAAATGCTGCCAAGCAGAAAGCAGCGCAAAGTGGTGTAGCCGTAGCAGTGGCC
>JBJOOW010000262.1:0-8235 GCA_046051095.1 Bacteroidota bacterium
GCATATGAATATTGTATTTGCTACCGGCTTTATAGCAATAGTATACGCCAACCAGTTTGTATTAAACCCTAAGCAAACCAGTACATGAATTTCTTAAAAAATCATCCGTTTGGGGTAGAAGCATTTTTCAAAAGCTCGCTGGTAATAACTTATGCAGTGCCGCAACAGCAGTTACTGCCATTGCTACCACCCTGCCTTAAACCCGATACGCACAACAACCAGTGGGGCTTTGTTGCCGCAGCTATGGTAAGCACCCACCATCTTCGCCCAACAGGTTTCCCGGCTTTTTTAGGCAATAGTTTCTTTTTAATAGGCTACCGTATTTTTGTTCAGTATGTAAACCAGCAGGGGCGCCGCTTACGTGGCTTGTACATACTGGGGTCCGAAACAGATAAGAAAACTATGGGTATACTGGGCAATGTGTTTACCCACTACCGCTACACCACCACCGATATTGTATTAGAGCATAGTACCGGACATATGTTGGTGAAATCGCAAAAATCGGGGCTATACGTTGATGCTGACTGGAACGATACCGACATACCACTACCTACCGGCTCACCATTTGCCGATTGGAAAGAAGCGCGCCGCTTTGCAGGCCCTTTACCGTTTACGTTTACTTACTTTAATGCCACCAAACAGGTTTTAATTATAGAAGGCAAACGTGAAAGCTGGACGCCCAAACCTGTTAAGATATTACACAGCAAAATTGATTTTATAAACCAACTGGGGCTTACAGGTATAGTGCCTGCCAACGCATTTATAGTAGAAAACATCCCCTACCACTGGCAAAAAGGAGTAATTGAACAATGGAAGCCTTAACCAGAAAGTCTTTACAGGGTGTAACAAATATTATCCGGTTTAACTGGCACTATTATGTGGTAGCGCTGGTAGCTATAGCTTTACTTGTAGTCACAAAAAATCTGCTATCAGCGTACGTTGCTTATATTCTTATTACTCTCACATCAGCTACAATTATCATTTCTTTATCGGTATCGTATTACATATACGACTACAGCAATATTTACAAATTAAGTTGGTTAGATGAGTTGCAACTTTCGGCAAACAACAACCTGATAAACATACATGCCGGTTTTGACGAAACAAGCATGGCGATACAAAATAAATATCCTCTATGCAGGCTTAGTGTATTTGACTTTTACGACCCGGCCCGGCACACCGAAATATCAATAGAGCGGGCACGTAAAGCGTACCCCGCCTACGCGGGAACTATCCGGGTAAGTACCGGTAAGCTACCAGCGCTGGCTCCGCCCGCCAATGCGGTGTTTTTAATTTTCGCAGCCCACGAAATACGTAACACCACTGAACGCGTCCGGTTCTTTCAACAGCTTAAAAACAACGTAGCTGATAACGGAGTGATAGTTGTAACCGAACACCTGCGCAATACGCCCAACCTGTTGGCGTACAATATTGGTGCGTTTCATTTTCTACCCGAAAGCGAATGGCTGCTTACATTCAAAAAAGCCGGATTAACGATAGAAAAAAAAATATTTATCAATCCCTTTGTAGTAACCTATTTTTTAAAGAAAGATGGAAATACACCTTAAAATAACCGGCGGTATTATGATAGCACTTTCGCTGCTACATATTGGTTTCCCATCGCGCTTTGGCTGGAAAACCGACCTGGCAGCGCTAAGTCTGCTTAACCGGCAAATGATGTATGTACATACCTTTTTTGTAGCGCTGATTGTATTGCTTATGGGGTTATTATGCGTATGTTACAGCAGCAGCGTTATTCAAACAGATTTAGGAAAGGTTATTGCTACAGGTATGGCAATGTTCTGGGGGCTGCGGTTGTTGTTCCAGTTTTTTGTCTACTCTCCGGCATTATGGCGGGGCAAATCGTTCGAAACTACAGTACATATCGTTTTCTCAATATTGTGGCTGTACTTTACAGTAGTATTTACTGTAATTGCCCTTGGCCTTAGTTAGTATCTTGGCCGGCAGCAAGGGTTTACCCGCGCAAAGTTTACCTACTTTTGGTATGCAAACTATCACTCATGAAAAAGAGCCAGTATATTTTTCTATCGGTCATCTACTGCCTGTCATCTGTTATCTTCTCATCCTGCAACTCGTGTAACAGCAACAGCGGCAATACCGATAAAAAGTTTTTCCGCTATAACCAAAGCAGCGGCATAGCCTCGCTTGACCCGGCATTTGCCAAAGACCAAAGCACCATCTGGAGCTGCAACCAGTTATATAACTCGCTGGTACAGTTAGATGACAACCTGAACATACAGCCCTCTGTTGCCCGTAGCTGGGAAACATCGGAAGACGGAAAAACCTACACGTTTCACCTGCGCACCGATGTGCTGTTTCACGATAACGAATGTTTTGAAGGGGGCAAAGGCCGCGCTGTAAAAGCTGCCGATGTGGTGTATAGCTTAAGCCGCATAATTGATAAAAAAGTAGCCAGCCCAGGCGCCTGGATTTTTAATAACAGCGTTGATACAGTAGAACCATTTAAGGCTTTAGATGATAGCACCTTTCAATTAAAGCTACAAAAGCCCTTCCCTCCTATGCTGGGCATTATCAGTATGCAGTACTGCTCGGTAATACCGCAGGAGGCTGTACAAAAATACGGCGCCGATTTCCGCGCACACCCGGTAGGTACCGGCCCGTTTATGTTTAAAAACTGGAAAGAAGGCACAGCCCTTATACTGGTTAAAAACCCGCACTACTTCGAAAAAGATGCACAGGGCAATGCGCTACCGTATCTGGACGGTATAAAGGTTTCGTTTATCGATAACAAGAAGACCGAGTACCTGAGCTTTAAACAGAAAGAGCTTGATTTTATAAACAGTATAGATGCCAGCTACATTGATGAGGTGCTGGAAGAAGACGGTAATATGAAAGCCGAACTGAAAGATAAATTCAACCTGCTTAAAACGCCTTACCTTAATACCGAGTACCTGGGCTTTTATACCGCCGGCACTAACCCTAAAGAGAACCCCTACCTGAACAAAAAACTGCGTCAGGCTATCAACTACGGGTTCGATAGGCGCGAGATGCTGAAGTACCTGCGCAATGGTGTTGGCAAACCGGCAGAGAGCGGCTTTACTCCTTTTGGTCTGCCTTCGTTTGATGCCGACAAAGTAAAAGGTTACACCTACGACCCTGAGAAAGCCAAAACCCTGCTGAAAGAATCGGGCTTTGATAAAAACACACAACTGGTGTTATACACCAACGAAACTTACAAAGAGTACGGCCTGTTTATAGTAAAACAACTGGAACAGCTTGGGCTGAAAGTGAAAGTAGAGATTTCGCAGCCTTCTATACTGCGCGAGTGGATGAGCCAGGGCAAGGTGCAGTTTTTCCGCGGTAGCTGGCTGGCCGATTACCCCGATGCCGAAAACTACTTTGCGGTATTCTACAGCAAAAATGGTTCGCCGCCTAATTATACGCGCTTTAACAACAAAGCGTTTGATGCGCTATATGAACGCGCACTTACCGAAACCAGCGACAGTGTGCGTTTTGAAACCTACCGCCAAATGGAGCGCTTGATAATTGATGAAGCACCGGTAGTACCCTTGTTTTACGATGAGGTACTGCGTTTCTCTCAAAAGAATGTAGATGGCTTAACCGCCAATGGGTTAAACCTGCTAAATTTGAAACGGGTAAAACTTAACTAACCAAAGTGGTTACCACGTTAAAAAAAGCAACCGATTTCATCCTATACTCCAATTTATTTATTGGTTTATGTGCGGTCGCGTTGGCCTTTACCAATCTGCTAACAGTGCAGGGTAGTTTTGAATGGGATAGCACCACCTGGTTTGTATTTTCTGCTACCGTATTTACATACAGCTATCTTAAATTCAGTACGCCGCAAAGCGGCAACTCGGGCAACAGCCACCGCAACTGGGCAGCAGATAATGTACAGCTATCGCGCAACATTATGTTGCTATCGGTTATAGCTACCGTATGTTTCTTTTTTCTGTTAAGTACCGATAACAAAGTAACCGTGCTGATACTGGGAACCTTCACAGCACTATATGGCTTTGTCGATATTCCCTTTTTAAAACCCAAACGCAAGCTGCGCGATTACGGCCTGCTGAAAACTCTATTTGTTGCCATTGTATGGTCGGTAACCACTGTGCTGATACCACTGGATGGTGTAACAGTTGAGCCGAACATGATGTTCTTTTTACTGCTTCGCCGCTTTCTGTTTGTACTGGCACTAACCATGGTTTTCGAAATTAAAGACATGAAGGATGATGAAGCCCATGGGCTTACCACCATACCTATACTGGCCGGTGTAAGCAACACCAAACTGTTTGCACAGCTACTGCTATTGGTACTAATGATTATAAACGTAGTGCAGTATTTCTTTTTCGATGTAGCACTGGGCAACATGCTGGCTGTAAATTTATCGCTACTGGCTTCTGTTTTTTGTATACAACCGCTTAGCGAAGAAACACCTTCGGTTTGGTACTACCTGGTGCTGGATGGCATGATGGTTTTACAGTTTATATTTGTGTTTGTAGTTACCAAATACCTGTAATGCCCAAAGCCAAAACCATACTGATAAATCTGCTTACCGTATTGGTACTACTGGTAGTAGCCGAGCTGATAAGCCGTGTGGTACTATCGCGCATATACAACCGCAGTTTCGATAGCAGCATTGTAACAGATAACCAATATGGCTCTACAGCAGGGCTAAAGCCCAATGTACATACAACGGTATGGGGGCAACCTTTTACCACCGATGCCAACGGCTGCCGTGCCACACAAGCACCGCGGGCCGGTAAACCCAAATGGCTATACATTGGCGACTCGGTAACCGAGGGTGTGGGCGTTAGCGATTCGGCTACGTTTGCCAACCGCTGCGCCGAAAGGATAAGCGACTACAACTTTGCCAACTACTCGCTTATTGGCTACTCGGCCACCGATTATTTTAATGTGCTTAAACAGGTAGTACCGGCAGATAGTACCATAGAACTGGTTACCCTTTTTTACTGCCTGAACGATGTGTATGGCAGCGCCAAAACAAAAGACCTGCCGGTTATGGCCAAACAGAGTTGGATAGGCAAAGCGAATGGTTTACTACAGGATAAGAGCGCATTGTATAAGCTTATCAAACTGTATTTTTACCGCAACAGCAACCGCTACTTTACCTACGACCTGCAATTTTACCAACCCGGCAACGAACGTTTTAACCAGGCTATGGCCAGCCTTAACAGCTGCGATAGTCTGTGCAAATACTACAACATATACTTTAATGTGGTGGTACTACCCTACCAATCGCAATTGCGCGATAAAAATTTCGCCCCGCAATCGTTAATAAAAGACTACTGTAAAGCCCATACCATAGAATACTCCGACGCATCAGAAACCCTTGTAAAACAGGCAGATATCAACAAGCTGTACCTGTTTGCCGATGAAATACACTTTAATGAGGAAGGTCATAAAGCTATAGCCGATTTTTTATCAGAATGATTTGTCGGCGGCGATTATATTTGTCGTTACGGATACTATAACAACTGCTGTATGATAAGAAACGACTGGACCATTGACGAGATAAAAGAGATTTACTTTTCGCCTGTACTTGAACTGATTGTACGCGCGGCTAATGTACATAAACAACACCAGGCAACCGGCGAGGTACAGGTATGTACCCTGCTATCGGTTAAAACAGGTGGCTGTTCAGAGGACTGTGCTTACTGTCCGCAGGCTGCCCGCTACAACACCGGTGTAGATGCGCACAAGCTGATGAAATACGAAGAAGTAATTGGCAAAGCGCTGGATGCTAAAAATGGCGGCAGTACCCGCTTTTGTATGGGTGCGGCATGGCGCAACGTACGCGATAACTCTGACTTTGATAAAGTGATAGACATGGTAAAGGGCGTAAATGCCCTGGGCCTGGAGGTATGCTGTACCCTTGGTATGCTTACCGAGCAACAGGCACAACGCCTGAAAGAAGCCGGCCTGTATGCTTACAACCACAACCTGGATACCAGCGATGAACACTACGGGGATATTATTACCACCCGTACTTACAAAGACAGGCTGGATACGCTTGACAATGTAGAGAAAGCCGGCATAAGCGTTTGCTGTGGTGGTATTATAGGCCTTGGCGAAACCGACGACGACCGGATTAAACTGTTACATACACTCGCCACCCGCGAGCAGCACCCGGAGAGCGTACCGGTTAATGCACTGGTAAGCGTAAAAGGCACCCCGCTGGAGGGCCGCGAGCGCGTACAGGTATGGGAGATGGTGCGCATGATAGCCACCGCCCGTATACTAATGCCTAAAGCTATGGTACGCTTAAGCGCAGGCCGTAACGAAATGAATGTAGAGCAACAAGCGCTGTGTTTCCTGGCAGGAGCCAACTCTATATTTACCGGCGAAAAACTACTAACAACACCTAACCCTGATTTTGATGCGGATAAAGAGATGTTTCAGTTGCTGGGACTTAAACCCCGCGAATCGTTTAAGGTAGAGAAAGAGGCAGTATTAGTACCTTAATAAGGCTATACTGTAACTACATTTTTTATAACGCATACAGTTCCGTAGGAACCATCCATATAGTAGCCCCGGGTTTTAACCCGGGGTTAATAATAAAGAGCCAGTCAAGCTCTGTAAGAGCGACCATATTTATAATGAGCACCCCTATACACCGGTACATACAGGCAAAACTACAGCAGCGTAGAGATGAGAACAACTACCGCACGCTTAAGCTAAGTAACGGACTGGTTGATTTTTACAGTAACGACTACATGGGCTTTGCCCGCGATGAAAAACTACAGGAGAATATAGAACTGGAAATAAAAAAACATGTGCGCCCTATGCTGGGTAGCACCGGTTCGCGGTTGCTATCGGGTAACAATGTATACGCCGAGGACCTGGAGCAATACCTGGCAGGCTTTCACAATGGCGAAGCAGCTTTACTATTCAACTCCGGTTTCGATGCCAACTATGGGCTGCTATCTACCCTGCCCTACCGTGGCGATACTATTATTTACGACGAACTGGTGCATGCCTCGTACCACGATGGTATGCGCAACAGCAAAGCTACATCGGTAGCGTTTAAGCATAACGATGTAGTAAGCCTGGAAGAAAAACTAAAAGCTGCCACCGGTTTAAAATATGTAGTGGTAGAATCGGTATACAGCATGGATGGCGACAGCGCACCGCTGGAAGAGATAAGTAAACTATGCACGGCTTACGAAGCCGGATTAATAATAGATGAAGCACACGCCATTGGTGTGCAGGGCAGCAAAGGCGAGGGCCTTGCCGGTAACGAACTAAACGCACTGGCCCGTGTTTATACCTATGGTAAAGCTATGGGGGCACACGGCGCAACAGTAATATGCAGTAACGATTTAAAGCAGTTTCTGGTAAACTATTGCAGGCCGTTTATATACTCTACAGCATTACCATTGCACTCGCTGGCGGCTATTAAATGCAGCTACGAATACCTGCAACAAACCGGCGAAAGAAGAGAACACTTGTTTGCCCTTATTTCGCTTTTCCGCGACCACCTGAACCTGCCCGATGGCTTTACCTACACGGGTGGCAACTCGCCCATACAATCGGTAATAGCACCGGGCAATGCGCTGGTAAAAGAACTGGCCGCCAAAGTACAACAGGCCGGTTTTGATGTGCGCCCCATACTGATACCTACTGTGCCCAAAGGCAAAGAACGCATACGTATTTGCCTGCACAGTTTTAATACTGCCGCAGAAGTAACTAAACTTGCACAAACCCTAAATGCCCTATAATGCGCCAGTTACCCAAACGAATATTTGTAGCCGGTATAGGTACCGGTATAGGCAAAACAGTTACATCGGCTATACTTACACAAGCCCTGCATGCCGACTACTGGAAACCCATGCAATGCGGCAACCTGGATGAAACCGACACCGATTTTGTACGTGCTATGGTTAGCAACAACGTTACTAAGTGCTATAAAGAAGTGTACCGGTTACACACCGCCTCATCGCCGCACTACGCCGCACAGGCCGAGAACGTAGAGATAAAACCATCGGACTTTGTAATAGGCGACCACGAGATACGATTGGTAATTGAAGCTGCCGGTGGACTAATGGTACCTATCAGCAAAGATTACCTGATAATAGATTTGATAAAACACCTGCAGGCATCGGTTATACTGGTGTCGCAAAATTACCTGGGCAGTATTAACCACACGCTGCTGAGTATCGAAGCACTTAAACACCGCGGTATAGATGTGCTGGGTATTATCTTTAACGG
>JBJOOW010000263.1:0-4892 GCA_046051095.1 Bacteroidota bacterium
GTTGCTAAACCGCTCAATATTGTTTTTGTGTTTGTACAGGTTTTTTTCGGGCGAAAACTGCTGGTACCAAACCAGCTCCAATTGATTTGGGAAACTGCGGTACTTAAGTGTAAGCAATAATACTATCAGCACAATATTAAACGGCAACGAGTAGATAGGCAATTGCAAGGCCCCCATTAAAGTACCCAGCGCCGAATGTAACACCGCTATTACCGGCGCTACCAGCAACACCAACAGGTACGATTTTTTAGAAGGGATAAGATAAAAGCCGCCGATAGAAATAGATGCCAGTATGTAGTTGAACCCTATAAAATTGTAGTTAAGCGTTTCGGCAGTGCCGTTCATGTACTGAAAGAAAAAGTAGCCCGATGCAAAACCAATAACCGATAATGTAACCGCAATACGCGAGTAAATAAGCAGGCCAATGGCAATAATAAAACCCGATAAAATGTTGTACTGAAAGTAAATAGCCCCCAGCGATTTAAAGTAAGCATCTACCACACGCGGTAGGGGCAGGTCGTCCAGCCACTGGTAAAACTGCACCAACTTTAAGCCCCCAATTGAGTATAACTCGTTTTGCAGGTATAGGCCGCTATCGTTCAGCGCCAGTTCGCTACTGGTGCGCAGCGCCAGAAACAATGCCCAGATAGTAAGCAGGTATGGAAAACCAAGCACCGGTAAACTGTATTTGGTAAACAACACAGCAATGGCCTTAACAAGTACAGTACATAGCAGTGTAACCACCAGTAGTATTACAAAAAACTTAATACTGAAACCGTAAAACAGCCCCATTACCAACCCAACCATTAGCGGATTGCTGGAGTAACTACCGCTGCGTATAAATGCATGATCGAAACCCAGCCAGCGCGAAAAGGCTATCGATACCACTACCGCAAACAACCCGGCAAAACCCGAGTACGGATTAATAAAAGAGGCCAGCAGTATAAGATAGGCAAACACCCGGTTATCGGAAAAAAACATTTGCGAATAGCTATTTATAATGCTATCGCCATAAAATTTAAACTCGTGGTGTTGGGTTAGTTTCACGCAAATGGGGCTTTCGGCCGGTACGCAAAGAAATACAATGATTTCGTTTACACAATCAGTTGTTTGCTTTGCCCGATAAGATTTTGACTATTACAGCCTGTTATGGTTTAACATAAGCCAAAAGCATTTATTTTGCCATTGTGATAAAAATAGGCCTGATTAGCGACACCCACGGTTACCTCGATAAAAAAGTATTTGAGGTATTTAAAGATGTGGACGAGATATGGCACGCCGGCGACCTGGGCACACTGGAATTATGTGAGCAACTAAAAGCTTTTAAGCCGTTTTATGCCGTTTTTGGCAATATAGACGGCCGCGACATAAGGATAGAATACCCCCTGAACCTGGAACTGGAGCGCGAAGGGCTTAAAATATTGATAACCCATATTGGCGGCTACCCCGGCAATTACGAACCTAAAGCCCGCCGAAAAATAGAAGAGGTAAAACCCGATATTTTCATTTGCGGGCACTCGCACATATTAAAAGTAATGCGCGACCCCAAACACAACAATATGCTGGCTATGAACCCCGGCGCCGCAGGCGTGCAGGGTTTTCATAAAGTTAAAACCGTGCTACGCTTTACGCTTAACCAGGGTAAAATAGAAAACCTGGAGGCCGTAGAGCTGGGTAAACGGGGAGAAATTATGTAATTTTGAAGTATGAAATTTGAACACATTGTAAGTAATCCCGGGGTTTTAGGCGGCAAACCTGTTATCCGGAATACCCGCATAAGCGTTGACTTTATATTGGAGTTAATAGCTTCGGGCGGATCAATCAATGCTGTTGTTAGCGCCTACCCGCAATTAAGCGAGGACGCTGTAAAAGAGGCATTAAATTTCAGACAAAATTAATCGTCATGGATTTTCTCAATAAATCTGAGATACGGATAATAAAAGTAATGCGTAAGCTTTCAGAGGCCGATCAAAAGCAACTGGAAACTTTTGTCGTTTCTCTAAAACCTAAGCAGAAAAAAAAAACCGGAAAGAAGAAAAATACACCACGCAACGACCCGGTTGCCAAATGGCGTGGTTCCTTTAAAGGAAAATGCTCTTCTTCAGAAGACTTTGCTAAAAGAAAAGAACTGGAAAAGCTTTTAGAAAGATGAAAACGTACGTTCTGGATGCCTGCTCTTTAATAGCATACATCAACGATGAAAGAGGTGCAGAAGTTACCGATACATTGATACGTAACAGCCGTAAGGGCAAATGTGAAGTTTATATGCACCAGCTAAATTATCTGGAAGTGTATATTGATGTAGCCCGTACCTCAACCATTAAACAAGCAGAAAAACTTCGCGAACTGATAACCGACCTAAACATCCATATCTCGTACGATTTATCAGAAAAAATAGTAAAAGAAGCTGCTACACTGAAAGCAAAGTTTAAAATTTCGCTTGCCGATTCAGTTTTGTTGGCTTTTGCAAAAACCATTAAAGCCGAAGTTGTTTCATCTGACCATCACGAGTTTGACATTATAGAGTCCACAACAAAAATTAAATTCAAGTGGATTCGTTAAGCTATTTTTTATCATTGCACCCTGCATGGAAACCTCAAAACACAAAGATTTATTAAACAAAGCCTATAGCGTTAAAAAACGCTTTCTGGCAATGTATAAAATGGCTAATGCCGGTCACGTTGGTTGCTCGCTAAGTGTAGCCGATGTATTAACGTTTGTCCGCTTTGGCTGGATGGCCGATAACGACGAAATAATACTAAGCAAAGGCCACGCTGCGGCATCGCTTTACTCTGTATTGGCCGAGGAAGGCATACTGAGCGAAGAAGACATAAACACGTTTTACAAAAACAACACTTACCTGGCGGCCCACCCGCCGGTTAATAAAATAAAGCGCATACCTTTTGCTACCGGTAGCCTGGGCCACGGCCTGTCGCTGGCAGCAGGTTTGGGCCTGGCTCAAAAACTGAAAAGGACCAACAAAAAAGTTTTCTGCGTAACCAGCGATGGCGAAATAAACGAAGGCACTACCTGGGAGGCGGCCCTGTTTATAACCCACCACAACCTAACCAACGTAGTGTGGCTGGTTGACCGTAACCGCCTGCAGGGTTATGGCCGTACCGAAGATGTAATGAAACTGGAGCCGCTTGATAAAAAGCTGGAGGCTTTTGGTTTTAACGTGCTGATAGCAGATGGGCATGATTTTAAATCGCTGGATGAAGCAAAACAAAAAGCGGCTACTTCAACCCTGCCGGTTGCCATTATATGCAACACCACCAAAGGCAAAGGCTGGACTACCTACGAAGACAAGGTAGACTGTCACTATCTGCCTATGAAAGACGATCAGTATGAGTTGGTAAACACCGAGATAGCAAATAGCTATAATTTACAGATTGAGCAATTGACAGATTGACAGATTCAATCCTTAGGCGATGACACAAAATGAATTAAAGCTACGCACAAAAGAGTTTGCTGTTAGGGTGATAAAGATGTCGAAGTCGCTTAAAGGTGATTTTGTGGAATTGACGATTGCGAAACAAGTACTACGTAGTGGAACATCTGTAGGAGCTAATTACAGAGCGGCTTGCTTTGCTAAATCAACAAACGATTTTATTAATAAACTAAAAATAGTAGAAGAAGAACTGGATGAAACTATTTACTGGATGGAATTGCTGATAGAAACGGGCATTGTTTCAAAAAGCAAACTATCTCCACTGATGGATGAAGCAGAGCAGTTGTTTAAAATCATAACCCGCTCAATAAAAACATCAAAAAGTCGCTATAAGTAGCATTAAATATGTCAATCTGTAAATCAGTCAATCCGTAAATCCATTATGAGAGTAGAGTTTGCACAAAGCGTTATTAACGCTCACGATAAAAACGACAACCTCGTTTTTATTACCGGCGACCTGGGCTATATGGCGCTGGAGAAAGTACAGGAAAAATACGGCGAGCGTTTTATAAATGCCGGTGTAGCCGAACAAAACATGATAACTGTGGCCGCAGCATTAGCGCATGAGGGCTTTATTCCCTGGGCTTACAGCATATCGCCGTTTGTTACCCTGCGCCCTTATGAACAGATACGCAACGATGTGTGTCTACACAATCTGCCGGTAAAACTAGTGGGCAATGGCGGTGGTTATGGCTACGGTATAATGGGCGCTACCCACCACAATATTGAAGATATAGGTGCTATGCGCATACTACCTAACATGAAGGTGTATGTACCTTTTACCGCCGCCGATGTAGAGCAGGCAGTAGAACAAATGGTTGCCGACCCGGCCCCCAACTACCTTCGACTGAACATGGGTGCTAAAGTTAATTACCCGGTAGCACCGTTTAGCCAATGGCGCAAAATAAAAGATGGCACCCGTGGCGTGGTAGTGGGCACCGGCCCTGTTACCGAAAACATACTGAATACAGCTTACGCCGACGACCTGGAAGTGTGGGTGCTGTCTGTTATCCCTATTATTACCTTACCAGCAGAGCTTATCTCGTCTATCAATGCTACACAAAAGCTGATAACCATAGAGGAGCACGCCAGCGAGTGTGGCCTGCGCGAAACATTGGCTTACCACCTGCTTAACAGCCTTACCAGCAACATTAAAATACTGGCGCTTTCGGCCAATGGCTACCCATCGGGCCGCTATGGCGACCAAAAATTTCACCAGGCAGAAAACAACCTGGGCGGCGAGGGGCTGGTTAAAGAACTGGCTACATTTTTAGGGTAAAACAACTTCACCAAATACCATTACCACCGCTGCAAACTGGCAGCTATGGTCTATGGTCATTTTTTTAGCATATTTACACCCATGTCATTACACGATAAAATTCAGGCTGAGGTACTTAGGCTGGAAGGCCCCATTGTGGTGTTTGGTGCAGGTGGCTTTATT
>JBJOOW010000264.1:0-8301 GCA_046051095.1 Bacteroidota bacterium
ACCTTATGTTAGTGGTGTACATATTAACGCAGCCAACCCGGCTTCGTACGCTTCGCTTACCCGTACAACGGTAGAGCTGGGTATGCGCCTGGATGGTGCCAACATATACACCCGCGACTCGAGCCATGCAGCTTTTCAGCCCAACATTAGCCACCTGGCTATTGCTTTTGCCCCTAACACAGCCTCTAAAAACCGTAACTGGGGGGTAAGCATTGGCCTATTACCTTACACCAACATTAACTATACATTTATACAGGATTATAACGACAGTACCCTGGGTGCTTTCCGTATGGTGCGTGCCGGTAAAGGCTCGCTGTATAATCTGTACGCAGGTGGTGCCTATAAAATTAAAGGCTTCTCGATAGGTGCTAACTTTGGTTATATGTTTGGTAAGCTCGATTACCAGAAAACCATCACCTTTCCCGATTCGGTTTCGGCGCTTAGCAGCCGCAACATTACCAGTGTAAACATCAGCAGTTTTGCCTATACCATTGGCGTGCAGTATGCCTACCAGATTCGTCACTACGATGGTGCAGAACGTCGCCTGGATATTAATATGATATTGGGTGCTTATGGCTCGGGCGGCATTAAAATGGGGGCTAAAATTTCGAACTACTGGGACCGCTTTTACATAGACCCTACCTATGGCGTGCTGGCCGTTGATACTGCTTCGGCAAACTTTAACCAAAAGTCAACCATCAATTTACCATTTAATGTGGCTGGTGGTGTAATGTTTGGTAACGAGCTTTTCTGGCTGTTAGGTGCCGACTTTAAATACATGAACTGGAAGAGCTATACCTCGCCACTTAACAATGGTGGCCTAGCCGATAGCTGGCGTATATCGATAGGTGCGCAGATTACCCCTAACATAGAAGAAACCAACCGCAAAAAATACCTGAATGTAGTACAGTACCGCCTGGGTGCTTACGTTGGTAAAAGCGAAATTATGTACAACGGCAAACAGCTGAACGAAACCGGTGGCACCATTGGTTTGGGCTTTCCGTTCAAGCAACTGGGTTCTATGTCGGGCAGGCTTAACATAAGCGGCGATTTTGGCCGCCGTGGTATTAACGACCAAACAGCTATACGCGAAACCTTCTACCGCGTTACAGTTGGGTTTGTGCTAAACGATATCTGGTTTACCAAACGTAAATTCGATTAACGTGCTGCGCGAAATTACCAGACTGAAAGGCCTTGTACTTTCCCGCATATCTCCATTGTTTTTTATTGTCAGCTCTGTATTGGTTCTTAATTCATGCAATAACAGCATGGAGGAAGTAAACCAGATAGTGTCGCGCGCTAATGTGAAACTAGAAAAAGGGAAAGATGTAGTAATAAACTACTCGGATAATGGCGTGGTGCGCATACAGGCCTCGGGCCGTAATGTTACCCGTTTTAATACCGAGAAGCCATATCTGGAATTTACCGATGGTTTTAAAATTGTATTTTATAACGATGCCCACCAGATAGAAAGCACCCTTACATCGCGCTATGCTACTGCCGTAGAAAACAGCCACAGCATGACTGCCCGCGACAGTGTAGTGGTGGTAAACAGCAAAGGCGAGATATTAAATACCGATGAGCTGATTTGGGACGAGGACAAAAAGATAATTTACTCTAACTCGTTTGTAAAAATTACCACCGCCGATGAGATACTATACGGCAATGGTATGATAGCTAACGAAAACTTTAGCGACTATACCATTAAACATATAACCGGTACCATAAAGGTTAAAACCAGCGAACTGCAATAGCGCTATCCGCCCAGTATTTCATTCTCTTTCTCCGGCGTTAAGCCCGGTTTAGGCACTGCCCAGTTAAGGCTATCGTGATAAGCAATGGTTTGCTGCAAGGTTTCGTTAAGTGGTGTTGGTGTAACTCCAAAATCTGTAAGCCATTGGTTGCCCTGTACGCTAAAGTTTAGTGGTACGTATAACGGAAAGGCACTATAATCCAACCCGTACTGTTCTGTTTGCGCTGTAGTTGGCTCTACAAATTGTACCTGCCGGTTAAACAACTGTGCTGCCAATGTTATAGTTTGCTTTACACTAATGGCCGGTTGAGAGATAGTATTATAAACCGTACCATGATTAGTTACCTGTATGGCATTTATAATAGCGTTAACCAGATCGGTAGCATAGGTCAGGGCAAATGAAAAATCGGAAGGTATTAGTATGCGGTTATTATACTTAGCCCGGTACAGCCAGTAGTAAAAGCGTTCGGTCCAATCGTAGGGGCCATATATAAAGCTTGGGCGCAGTATTATTTTATCCAGCCATTGTTGTTGCAGCAGTATGCGCTCCATCTCTGCTTTTTTTTCGCCATAGGCATCGGGCAGTTTCGATGTCTTCTGCTCTTCGGTGCAGTTATGTATTGGGTCGTTAACGGTTATTGCACGGCCTTCAAATTTTTCTAAATCGTAAACCGATATGGTTGATACAAAAATGTAGCGGCGCACCTTGCCTTTCAGGTTTTCAAGCAGCTTTTCGAATGTAACAGGGTAGTAGCCGCTAAAGTCTATTACGCAATCCCACGGTTGGTTACACACCTGTTGTATATCGTCGCTTTCGCGGTTACCGTGTAGCTGCTTTACATCGGCAAACAAACCCGCGTTAGATTTGCCACGGTTAAACAAGGTTATTTCATAGTCGGGGTGGTTGCGTAGCTTCTCTACCACCATGCGGCCAACAAACATAGTACCGCCCAGTATCAGTATCTGTTTTTTCATACCGGCAAGTTATTATTAAATAGTTGTAGCTGTTGCGGGTTAACCCTTATTTAACGTGTGCTGCTTATATGCCAAGTATTTTGGCATCTACAAAAAAGTTAGAGTACACATGTACGTTTACCTGGCTGGTAAGTACCTCGTCGGTAGTGCTGGCTACACGCAGGCTAAACTTTTCGGCTTTAATGTATTCCTGTAGTTCGGTATCGGTTATGTCTAACTGTATTTCGCCACCAACGCTATTGGTAATATTAAGCTTGTTTGCCACTTCTACCTCGGGCAGGTAAGGCGCCGATATGTATACGCGCACATCTTTTAAAAACGAAAATGTTTTACCCGATGGCGATGTAATGGTAAGTTTTGCCTGTGTTAGTTTAATGCTCTCTATTAAATCTTTACGGGTATCGTTTATGGCAAACTCACTTTCCGAGTTTGTAACCATATCGGGCGTTGAAATATTGAAAGGCAGGTTAACCGGCAAGCCGGCGCTGTAGGTTATATCGCTTTCGTAGTCCATATTAAACTGCGTAAGCTTATCCAATTGCTTGCAGCCGGTTATGGTTAACAGCAACAAGGCTATCAAAGTGTATAGGGGTGCTCTCATGTGTATCTTATCTACCTGTTAAACCAACCTGGCTTAGCACGCCACCATCAAACCAACAGGTAACTATATAGGCCGGAAAAGAAAACTCGCTGTAGCCATTGTTGTAGCTTACGGTAGGTTTACCCAGCAGGCTTTTTACAGTACCGCTGCTCATACCAAATTTTAAGCCGTTGGGCAGGGCCCCGCTAAAAGAACCATAAACGGCGCTTTTACCATACAGGTTCACCTCATTTACTTTGCCATTGTGCAACAGCAACTCAACGCCGGTTTTAGATACATAGTGTGCATCGTTTACTGCATCCAGCTTATACGACGATAGTATAGTTGTTATTTCGCTACTGGCCGGTTCTTTACCCAGTGCAACCACAAACTGGTTGTTATTATCGGCGCCCAATTGTGCAAAGGCTGTAGCATCTGGCAGCATTGTAACCAACAGCACAAACAAAGCAGAGGTGAAATAATTTTTCATGTATAAATGTTTGGCTTAAAAATAAGCCCTTATTGCAAGAACCGAAAAATAAGCGCTTTGTTTTTGTTGTATTGTACAACACCATTGCAAACCAGGGTATAATATTTATAACTTACACCCATGCAGCACCCCGAGCGTATTCCCTTGCGGAAATTAATTTACTATGGAGTAGGAGGTTTTGGCTGGAGCCTTTCTATCAACATTATTACTGTATACCTGCTGTACTTTTACTTGCCACCGTCTAACTCGGGCATGCATAACCTGGTATCGCAAACGGTATATCTGGGCGTGTTTAATATTATAGCACTAATACTTGCAGGCGGTCGGTTGTTCGATGCCGTGGTAGACCCCATGATTGCGCAGTGGAGCGATAAGAGCAAAAACCCACTGGGCAGGCGCATACCCTTAATGCGCTGGTCGGTATTGCCAATGAGTTTTTTTGCAGTGCTGTTGTTTTTTCCTCCCGTTCATGGCGAAAGTGTAAGCAACATATTATGGTTAAGTGGCGTACAGCTTTTTTACTATTTCTTTTTTGGCATGTATGTAATACCGCACAACGCACTTATAGCCGAGCTGGGCCACTACGAAGGCGGCAAAATGCATTTAAGTACGGCCCAGTCTACCGGGTTTATTATTGGTGCTGCGTTTAGTTCGGTAACACCCATGTTTGCCGATTTTTTTGAAAGCACCTTAGGCACCACCAGCCGCATGCAAAGTCTGCAATACGCTATAATACTGATGAACATAATTGGCACTATTGCCATGGCACTGCCGGCTTTTGCTATTAACGAGCGCCAGTACTGTAAGCCTGCCCATAACGATGAGTCCATTTTTACTTCGTTGCTTAAAGCACTGCGTAACCGCAATTTTGTAGTGTTTGCCATTACCGATAGCGCTTACTTTATGAGCATTGGTATTATTACTACGGGGCTGATGTACTACACCAAATCGTTATTACTGCTGGAAGAAAGCACCGGCACTCTGCTGATGGGGGTAATGGTGGTAGTTACACTTATATTTTACCCGGTAGTAAATATTGCCGAAAAGAAATTCAGCAAAAAGCGGATGATGATACTGTGCTTTCTGGCTATGGTGGCTGTGTTTGCCTGTATAAGCAACCTGGGCCGGTTACCGTTTAGCATGTTTATACAGGGTGTAATACTAATGGTGGTGTTTGGCATACCCGATTCGTTTATTGGCATACTACCCAACACGGTAATAGCCGACATAGCCCACGCCGATACCAAACGCACCGGGCAGAACAACGAAGGCATGTACTTTGGTATGCGCGCGTTATTTCAAAAGTTTGGGCAAACGCTGGGTATTATGGTGTTTGCCATGCTTACGCTTTACGGTAAAGACCCCGGCCACGATGCCGGCCTGCGGCTTAGCGGGGTGGTTGGCGCCGTATTGTGCCTGGGGGCTGCGCTTGTATATACCCAATACCGCGAAGAAGCTATTTAATACAGATTATTTGAATTGCTAACATACATGTTAGCGAAAACGCACTCCGTTTTTATATTTTCGCCCTCACTTATGGATTACAGTATTGAAATATTTATGCACCCGGCAGCCTGGGTTAGCTTACTTACACTTACCTTTTTAGAAATTGTATTAGGTGTAGACAACGTAATTTTTATTTCGCTGGTAGCAAACAAGCTACCTAAAGAAAAACAGAAACGTGCCCGCAATATTGGCCTTTTGGGTGCATTGGTGGTACGCGTAATACTGCTGTTTTTTCTGGGTTACATTATTGGCCTTACCGAACCAATATTTACGCTGCCTATACAAGGCCTGCTTAAAGAGATGGGCGTACACGAAGCAGATGCCGCTGCCGCCATTAGCATTAAAGATCTGATACTGATGGTTGGGGGATTATTCCTTATTGCCAAGTCTACATCGGAGATACACGAAAAAGTTGGTGGCCCGCATGAAGAGAAGGTAATTAAATCGGCCGGTGCAGCTTTTTCGGCAGTAGTAATGCAGATTGTATTAATTGATATTGTGTTCTCATTCGACTCGATACTTACGGCTATTGGCCTTTCGCACGAAATAATGGTAATGATAGCGGCTGTAGTAATATCGATAGTTATTATGATGCAGTTTAGCGGTATTATCAGCGATACTATTAACAAGTATCCCACGCTTCAAATGCTGGCGTTATCATTTTTAATACTGATAGGCTTTACACTTATACTGGAAGGTTTTGATATACACGTAAACAAAGGATTTATATACGTGGCCGTACTGTTCTCGCTTATTGTAGAGGTGATAAACATACGCATGCGCCGCAAAAGCGGGGTAAGGGGCTAATTAGCAACCACAGCGTTTTGCATAGTTACTGTTACGTGTTTGTTGTTACCTTTAGCAGGCAAACCACACATGCAGCCACAAATAAATTTACCAGTGCTTTACGAAGACCGGCAACTGCTGGCGGTTAACAAGCCGCAGGGCTTGGTAGTAGAGTTTGAGCCGCACCTTAATTACTCGTTGGAGAGCCTTGCACTTAAGTATGTGCGCAGCAACAGTAATTTTCCGCACAAGTGTTTTATAGGTTTGCCACACAGGCTGGACAGGCCCGTTAGCGGGGCGATATTACTTGCCAAAAAGAAAAGCACGCTAAAACAACTGGTAGATTTATTTGCGCACCGTGAGATTGAAAAGATATACCTGGCAGTAGTAGATAATGCACCACCAAAAAAAGAAGCGGAGCTGGTAAACTGGCTGGTAAAAAACACTCAGCAACGCAAAGCACTTATATACGATAAAGAAGTAAAAGACAGCATGCGGGTAGTGTTGCACTATACTTACCTGGGGCAAACCGCACAGGGGCATTTACTACAGGTTAAACTAATTACCGGTAAGTTTCACCAGATACGGGCGCAGCTGGCGCATATGGGCTGTGCTATAGTGGGCGATGCGCACTATGGCTCTACACGCAGTTATAAAGAGAATGCCATTTGCCTGCATGCGCGGCACCTTAAACTGCTACACCCCGAAACCAAAGAACCACTTGATATAGTAGCCCCACTACCCGACGATGAAGTATGGAGTGCGTTCAGCAGCCTTGTAAATTCTGCCGGTTAAAGCAACAGGTTATCGGGCATAATGGTTACATTGCAACATAACCATTGTTACTATTTATGGCAAAGCTGAAACTAAAAACCACCGATACCCGCGCCCCTAAAAAGCTGAATAAAGAAGCTATTAAAAAAGAGACCGTTAAGCTGAAGTTTAAACTGGAAGAACTACAGAACCTGCTTTACGCCGAAAGTAAACATGCGGTGCTGATAGTATTACAGGGTATGGATGCATCGGGTAAAGATGGTGTATCGAAAAATGTGTTTGACGCCGTAAACCCCATGGGCTGCCGTGTGGTACCTTTTAAAAAACCAACCGAGCTTGAAATGAAGCACGACTTTTTGTGGCGCGTACACCAGCAGGTACCCGAAAAAGGCATGATTACCATTTTTAACCGTTCGCATTACGAGGATGTAATTATACAACGCGTACACCAGTGGGTAGATGAGAAAACAATTAAACAACGCTACTCGCACATCAATAATTTTGAAAAACTGCTTATTGAAAACAGTACCGTGGTGCTTAAGTTTTATCTGCACGTATCTAAAGATGAGCAATTGGTGCGCCTGCAGGAACGCATGAGCGACCCTACCAAAATGTGGAAACACAACGATACCGATTTAAAAGAGCGCGAATATTGGAACGATTACATGCGCGCCTATGAAGATGCTTTTGCTTATTGCAGCGAAGCCGCCGAATGGAACATAATACCTGCCGACCAGAACTGGTACAAAGAATACCTGATAGCTAAAAAAGTAGTTGCTACGCTTGAGGGGTTGAAAATGAAATTTCCGGGGTTGAAGGCCGGTACAGCATAGCAAGCACTATTAATTATACCTGCATATTTTTAATATTTGATGCTGAAATTAAAACAAGAAAACCATGTCATTAAAAACCACCGACCTGTGCGATAACCACCCCGATAAAGTACGCGTAAGCGAACCAATAGGCTTTAATAATTATGGCGGCGAAATGATGTTTCACGGGCAAATTGAAACTGTAAAGTGTTTTGAAGATAACAGTCTGGTGCGTAAAGCGCTGGAGCAAAACGGCGAAGGCAAAGTATTGGTAGTAGATGGCGGCGGCAGTATGCGCTGTGCCCTACTGGGCGATATGCTGGGCGAACTGGGTGTAAAAAACAGCTGGCGCGGTGTAGTAGTGTATGGCTGTATACGCGATAGCGGCGCTATGGCTAACCTGCAGCTGGGCGTAAAGGCGCTTGCTACCATACCGCTAAAAAGCAACAAACGTAACGAGGGGCAACAGAACATACCGGTGCGTTTTGCCGGTGTAGATTTTGTACCCGGCGAGTTTTTATACGCCGATGAAGACGGAATTATAGTTAGCAAAGAAGCCTTGCATTAAGCGGCAACGGCATAGAAGCAAAAGCGCCAAACAGTATACTGTTTGGCGCTTTTGCTT
>JBJOOW010000265.1:0-3208 GCA_046051095.1 Bacteroidota bacterium
TAAACCCGACTTTACTTTGGGCGGCAAATCTATCTGCGTAGGGTCGCCGGTAATAACACATTTCGAATTGGCGCCAATACGGGTTAAAAACATCTTCAACTGCATGTCGGTACAGTTCTGAGCTTCATCAAGAAGTATGAAAGAGTGGTCGAGCGTACGGCCACGCATAAATGCCAAAGGAGCAACCTCTATTACACGGTTTTCCATGTAATATGTCAGTTTATCAGGCGGTATCATATCGTCCAGTGCATCGTAAAGCGGGCGCAGGTAAGGGTCAATTTTTTCTTTTAAATCGCCGGGTAAAAAACCAAGGCTCTCACCAGCCTCAACTGCGGGGCGTGTTAGTATTATCTTCTTTACGTTTTTCTCTTTAAGCGCCTTTACAGCCAAAGCAACTGCCGTGTATGTTTTACCGGTACCTGCGGGACCAATGGCAAATACTATATCGTTTTTCTCACTTTCCTTAACCATCAGCAATTGGTTATCGGTGCGGGCACGTACAAGCAAACCACCATTACCATGCACTATTACGTTGCTGGGCTCTTTTTCTTTCTTATCACGGGGGGCTTCCGAGCTGGAAACAATCGCCTCAATGTTGTCTTCGGTAAGTTTTCCATATCGTTCAATATGGTCTATCATTCGCTCTACTTTCTGCTTAAATACCGCAACATCATCGCTGCTGCCCTCGGCTTTAATGCTGTTTCCGCGCGAAACCATACGCAGTGTAGGGAAACATTTTTTAATAAAGTTGAACCTTGAATTATTTACTCCAAAAAAATCGATCGAATCGATTCCTTCTATGTTGATGGTTACTTCTGTCAAGCCCGGTATGTTTTAGTTGCCGTGAAATTATACAAATGCTCTTTGCCCGTAGTGTCTATCATAATATATCTATCAACATTTTTTTCCACTTATCGTCATTTGTTTCACTGGCTATTTAATACACTTTTGTTTTCAGAGAGTATACATATGGCCCTAATTACACTAACTACCGACCTTGGCACGCGCGATTATTACGTAGCTGCCATTAAAGGTGCCATTATTTCTCACTGCGGTTATTTACCAATGGTTGATATTACCCACCAGATAAAACCCTTCGATATAAAAGAGGCCGCCTACTCCGTACGTAATGCCTACAGGTTTTTCCCCAAAGGCACCATACATATAGTACACGTAAATGCCAGCGATGCAAAAGGTCGTTTACTGGTAGCTATAGTTAACGACCACTACTTTATTACGTTCGACAATGGTTTCCTATCTGTGGCATTCGACAGGGTACCACATCAAACCTATCACGTAAATGATGAGTTAATACAAAACAGCACGCTATTGTATGAGGATGGAATAGCCAAAGTGATAGATTTACTGGAAAAAGAATTTTTACCCGGAGATTTTGCAGAACTTACTACCGAAACAACCAGCCTTAGGTTATTACAGCCAATTTGCTCGCCCGGCTCCATTCGCGGAACCATAGTTTATATCGATCAGTTTGGAAACGCAATTACCAATATTAGCAGTAAAATGTTTGGCGATTTTATTGGCGAAAAACGTTTTACTGTTTTGGCTAATGTAGGGCAAACCAAAACCATCAGCAAAAACTACAGCGATGTAGAAGAAGGCGATATGGTTTGCCTTTTTAACGCTGCCGGAAATCTGGAGGTGGGGATGAATAAAGGTAAAGCCGAATTGCTAATGGGGTTAAAAATTGATATGCCGGTAATGATAATTGCTGATTAATTCAGCTCAAACGTTTACTGTTTTGTTAACGAGCTTCATCTTATTGTTTTTTTGGCTCCAGAAAGTAATAATACAACAATATTCAGCTTGTTTTTTGTATACTTGCAGCGCTAACAGTCAACCCACTATCTATGAGCTTAGTAGCGCTTCTCGTTTTTGGAGCCGGAATTTGCGTTTATATAGAGTATTTTGCCAACCCGGCAGAGGACCTTGACAGACATGGCAATCCCGTAAAACTACGCCGCCGCAGACGATAGTCACTTATTTGCGTTACCCCTTGCCCCGTTAATTTAACAAGCATTCATCTTACTGGTTTATATTAATCTTGCTATCAGCAGGTTATCAACATCTGGCATTGTCATAATATTGTCATATTTTCAATTTTACGTTATAAAATTTGCTGTTAAAAGTTAGTTTTGTGATGATTCTATAATTTAAAAAACAAAACATGAAGACGTATATTTTTACGCTTGCATTTTTAACCTCGCTTTCGTTTGGTGCCAAAGCGCAAACAGCTGCTACCTGTGGTTCAGATGTTGCCCGCCAGCAGCTTATTGCTGAGCATCCGGAAGTACTTCAGGATGAAGCTGAACTTGAAGAGTTTACCAAAAACTTCAAGGCTAACATGGCCAACTTTAATGTAAACCGCGATGGTAATATTGTTATTCCAATCGTATTCCACATTATCCACCTGGGTGGTGTAGACCCTAACTCGGGAGAGTTGATTACCGATGCACAGATACGTGACCAGGTTAGAATATTGAACGAGGACTACAACAAGCGTAATGCAGATACTGCCGATGTAATTCCGGTGTTTAAACCAATAATTGCTAACATAGGTATCGAGTTCCGTCTGCCAAACCTGGACCCACAGGGCAACCCTACCAACGGTATCGATCGTATTTACTCAAGCCAAACGTTTATGGGTAACGACTACTCTAAGCTTAACACATGGCCACGAGACAAATACCTGAACGTATGGGTAGTAAGAAGCATGCGCGATGGTGTTGCGGGTTACGCATATTACCCGGGCTCTGTACAGGCTTTATACAATACTCCTGCAATGGACGGTGTAATTATACTTAGCAACTACATAGGTGCTATTGGTACAGGTAACTACAGCCTTGCACGTGCATTAACACACGAAATAGGTCACTACCTTAACCTTAAACACCCTTGGGGCGATACGAACGAGCCCGGTGTATCGTGCGGTGATGACGACGTAGATGATACCCCGATAACCCGGGGTTCTACTTCATGCAACAAAAACCTTGCTTACTGTAATCCACCAATTATCGAGAACGTACAGAACTACATGGACTACTCGTACTGCTCTAGAATGTTTACCGAAGACCAGAAAACCCGTATGATTGCTGCTTTGAACTCGGATAAATCGAGCCGTAATAACTTATGGACAGCAGCTAACCTGGTTGCAACCGGTACCGATGATACTATATATGTACCCGGCATA
>JBJOOW010000266.1:0-3751 GCA_046051095.1 Bacteroidota bacterium
CAAGGCCTTTGCAAATAACCGTTTGAGGAGCCAGACCTTTGAATACCACTATACACTTCTCAACAATGCCGTAGCTTCTTTCAGCAATTTTCGCCTTTCTTTTATAGTGTTTGAAGCCAATGCCTGGTTATATTTTTGAATTATCTGCTTTTTCAATTCTATATTTTTTGTCGTCATTCCAATAGCATTTCTATCTGATGGCCTATAACTGGTTAGAAATTGGCGGAAATTCGCTCTGGCTTCTGTTAGAGAATAATCGCCATTGGGGCCGCCGAGAACCTTATCAGCATTATGGTCATCCTGCCCATCGTCCTCCCAATCACAAATACGGCATATTTCAAACCCTCCTCTTTCGGTTAATGTTGGCAGGTAGCAACAAGGACACAAAAAATATTTATCGAAAGACTTAAAGGTTTGCTGTTGAGCAATCTCTAATTCTTTAACGTAAAAGCTAAACCAATCATCTTTCGGTGTATTCATAGTATCAGGCTTTAGGGTGCGCCTGTTTATATATGTTCTTGAGTTTATCGATAGTGTTGTGGGTGTATACCTGTGTGGCGGCCAGGCTGGCGTGGCCCAGCAGTTCTTTTACCGCGTTTATATCGGCGCCGTTGTTCATTAAATGGGTGGCGTAGGTGTGGCGCAGGGTGTGGGGGCTGCGTTTGTCTACAGTGGTAACCAGGCTCAGGTATTTTTTTACAACGTTATATACAGTGGGGGCATCCAGCTTTTTGCCGTTGGGGTTTACCAGCAGATAGGTCCCCTCCTGCCCTTCCAGGGTTTGGCGCTTAAGTTGAATGTACTCCTTTATAGTGTCGGCCAGTATGTGGTGAATAGGAATAATACGCTCCTTATTGCCTTTGCCCAGTACCTTTAACTGCGAGTTGTAACTATCAAAGTCGGCTTCTTTCAGGTTCATCAGTTCGCTGCGGCGCATACCTGTGCCGTACAGCAGTTCCAGTATCATTTTATCGCGTGCGCCTTCGTACCCCTCTGCAAACTCTATTTGGGTAAGCAGCTTATCTATACCCGGCTGCTCTACAAAGGCCGGCAGGCGCTTGCTGGTTTTGGGTGTTTGTACCTTGGCAAGTGGGTTCTTTTGCAGTTCGCCTTTGCGCAGCAAAAATTTATAAAACGAGTTGAGGGCCGAAATTTTGCGGTTAATACTGCGCGGGGTAATCTTTACCTCCATCATGCTTACCATCCAGTTGCGGATATCGATATGGCTGGCTTGTTCTATTTCTTTTTCGTAGGGTTTTAAAAATGCCTCAAACTGCAGCAGGTCGTTACTATACGATTCGAGTGTATGCGGAGAGCTGCGCTTTTCGTATTGCAGGAAATTGAGAAAGGATTGCAGTTTGGGGTTCATTTAGTCTAAACTATGATTTATTTGATTGTATGATTAAAACATGATAAATACAAAAATGCGTTAGCCACATAGGAACATAGAATACAGAAAATGCAAGTTTAATACAGAGTGAACAGAAGAATACAAGTGGTTTAGCTTATTGAACCTTACAAAGTAATAACGTAACAGCCACATATTTATGCGGGGTTGTGAACAGGTAAGTGTTCTGATACTATACAGATAGCCGGGTGTGCATTTTTTGAGTAAAACCAAAAATGCAATCACTTGATTTTAAATATATTACAATGAATTTTTGGAGGGGTGTTAACATGGGTCTTTGTAAGCCATTGATAATAAACAGATTGCAACTACAGGGTATTAACAACCCCTTTAAAATGTTAACCCCTTAAAAAGGAAAGCCTCACCCTAGACGGACCAGAGTGAGGCTTAATTATTTGACTAACAGGCAGGTACTAACCTTCCAGTTCTCTTTTCAGATTTTCGATATAACCAGCGCGCAGCACAGTTTGGCGGCGACGGATGCTTGGTTTAGTGAAAGTCTGACGCTCGCGCAATTGACGAAGAATACCGGCTTTCTCGTATTTCTTTTTGTACTTCTTAAGTGCTCTGTCAATTGATTCTGACTCTCTTGCGTCTACTATTAGCATATGGTTTAATAAATTTTGGACGGCAAATATAAAAACTAGTTACGAATTACCAAATTAAATGTTGCCTTTCATTATCTCGCGGCTTATTACCAGTTTTTGTATTTCGCTGGTGCCTTCGCCGATAGTGCAAAGCTTGCTATCGCGGTAAAATTTCTCTACCGGAAAATCTTTTGTATAGCCGTAGCCACCAAATATCTGAACTGCATCGGTAGATACCTGTACGGCTACCTCGCTGGTATAGTACTTGGCAAAAGCCGATTCTTTAGTAAGTTTTTTACCTGCATTTTTAAGGTAGGCAGCCTGCATAGTAAGCAGTTCGCCGGCTTCTATACGGGTAGCCATATCAGCCAGTTTAAATGCTATAGCCTGGAAGTTTGCAATTGGCTGACCAAACTGCTCGCGCTCTTTAGCGTACTTAACTGCAGCTTCGTAAGCACCTTTAGCTATACCTAAACCCAGTGCGGCGATAGATATACGGCCACCATCCAGTATCTGCATAGCCTGCTGAAAACCGTTGCCTATTTTGCTTTCTCCGCCAACTACGTTTTCATCAGGTACAAAGCAATCTTCAAATATTACTTCGGCAGTTTCGCTGGCACGCATGCCCAGTTTGTTTTCTTTTTTACCTGCTTTAAGGCCTTTGGTACCGCGTTCTATGATAAAGGCAGTCATACCCTTTGTATCAAGCAGTTCGCCGGTACGTACAATGGCTACAACTACATCGCCTGTTGCGCCGTGGGTAATCCAGTTTTTGTTACCATTAAGCACCCAGCCGCCATCTACTTTCTTGGCCGTTACTTTCATACGCATAGCATCGCTGCCGGTATTGGCTTCGGTAAGCGCCCAGGCACCAATCCATTCGCCAGTGGCCAGTTTAGGCAAGTATTTTTTCTTTTGCTCTTCGGTACCGTGGTAGTAAATGTGGCCGGTGCAAAGCGAGTTATGCGCCGCTACCGAAAGGCCGATGCTACCGCATACTTTGGCTATTTCGCTAACTACGGTTACATATTCAAAATAGCTAAGGCCGCTGCCATTGTATTTTTCAGGTACGTATACGCCTAAAAAACCAAGTTCACCCATTTTATGGAACAGGTCGCGGGGGAAAATCTGCGCCTCGTCCCAAGTCATAATATTCGGGCGTATTTCGCGCTCGGCAAAATCGCGGATAGTTTGCGCAATCATGATCTGATTCTCGCTTAATTCAAAATTCATTCCGGTTGTAATATCGTTGGTTGCTGTAGCACCCATAGTACTGGTTTTAGTTCTGTTTTGTTGTGAGCAATTGCGGCGGCGAATATAGAAAAAAAAGCCTGCCCTTGTGGGGGCAGGCTTTTTGCTGTTTACTTAAAGTTAATAGTCGAAATAATATTGGGCGAATAGGATGCTATTTTATCTCTTCCGTTCAAAAAGTCCAGCTCGGCAATAAAAGAAAAGCCGGATACAATACCGCCTTCCATTTTAACCAGTTCGGCAGCAGCGATAGCTGTACCGCCGGTGGCCAGTAAGTCATCGTGTATCATTACATTCCAGCCCGGCTTTACTACATCGGTGTGTATCTCTAACGTGGCCGAACCGTACTCCAGGTCGTAGGTAAAAGCCCTGGTTTTAGCTGGAAGTTTACCCGCCTTACGCACCGGAAACAGCGGCACCTTCATTTTCTGGGCTATTAGTATTCCTATAAAAAAGCCGCGGCTTTCTATGGCGCAAACAGCATCTATTTTGCCATGGTTATGCA
>JBJOOW010000267.1:0-3246 GCA_046051095.1 Bacteroidota bacterium
GCCCGCCTGTATGATACGTATTGTTGCTTATCCCCGCGCTGCACTTATAGGTAATCCGTCCGATGGCTACTTTGGCAAAACCATCGCTTTTGTATTCAGCAATTTTGCTGCGGAGGTAGAACTGGAGCCTGCCTCCCGGTTAAGCATTGTGCCCTGCAACCGCGACCGTATGCAGTTTAACAACCCCGCCGAACTGGTAGAAGAGATAGGCGAGTACGGCTACTATGGCGGAGTGCGTTTGGTAAAGGCTGCTATTAAAGTATTCTATAGCTATGCGGTTAAAAATAACCTGCCACTTAACGCGCCTAATTTTACTATTCGCTATAGCACCAATATACCGCAGCGACTTGGGTTGGCTGGTAGCAGTGCAATTGTTACCGCAGTATTTAAAGCCCTGCTGCAGCACTACAATATCAATATAGATAAACCCATACTGGCTAACCTTATCCTCTCTGCCGAGCGTGACGAACTTAAAATAGGTGCAGGCTTACAAGACCGTGTAGCACAGGTATACGCCCAGCCGGTGTATATGGATTTTGACAAAACCCTGATGGATAAACAGGGCTATGGTACTTATATACCCTTCGATAAAAATTTGCTACCACCGGTGTACCTGGCATACCGTACTAACCTATCGGAGGGTTCCGAGGTTACGCATAACGATTTGGCCGCCCGCTACGCCAAAGGCGATGCTGTGGTACTGGATGCTATAGAACAATGGAAAGGCCTTACCACACAGGTGTGGAATAAACTACAGGCCGGCGATAAGGATATTGCTGATTTGATAAACCGCAACTTCGATATTCGCAACAACACTATTGTAGTAAGCAGTGGCAACAAGCAACTGGTGCAACAAGCCCTCGCCGCAGGCGCCAGCGCCAAGTTTACCGGTAGCGGCGGCGCTATTATAGGTACTTATACCAATTCCGAAATGTACAGCCGGTTAGTAGATGAAATGGCTAAAATTGGTGCAGTAGTTATAAAGCCGGATATAGTTTAGTGGCTGTTAAGTTCCCCTCCTTCGCCGCTACCGCGGCGGCATTTTAAGGAGGGGTGGCTCCGCATTGCGGAGACGGGGTGGTAGTATTTATTAGTTTATGGATAGTTTAATTATATGCAACACGCAATAAAAAAAGCAGTAATACCCGCAGCAGGTTTTGGTACCCGTTTGTTACCAGCTACCAAAGCCCAGCCTAAAGAGATGCTGGTAATTGTAGATAAACCCGTAATACAGTACGTAATAGAAGAAGCTGTGCAGTCGGGCATTACCGATGTGCTGATTATTATTTCGGATGGTAAGGAAGTACTGCGCGACCACTTTCGCCCCGATGCTGAATTGGAAAACCTGCTTGAGAAAAAAGGCAAGGCAGAAGAATTGGCCGCTATCCGAAGCCTTAACCATTTGTGTAATATTCACATAGTATATCAGCACGAGCAGAAGGGCCTTGGCGATGCTATACTATGCGCCGAAGAGTTTGTAGGCACCGACCCTTTTGCTGTACTGCTGGGCGATACTATTATTGAAAGCGAAACACCACTTACCGGTCAGTTAGCGTTAGACTATGAAAGCCTGCAACAGCCCGTAGTAGCCCTGCAACAGGTGCCGCTTAGTATAGCCCACCGCTATGGTGTGTTTGTAGGCCAACCGGTTAGCGAACGGGTTTACAAGGCTACTGCACTGGTAGAAAAACCTGCCAAAGATAACATCCCCTCTAACCTTGTTTTTAGTGGCCGCTATGTACTTACCGCCGATATATTTGATTGTATACGCAACACGCCCGCTGGTGTAAATAACGAGGTACAACTTACCGATGCCATGCGCCTGCTGATGCAGCAACACGATTTATACGGTCACTTATTTGATGGCGTAAGACACGATGTAGGCAACAAACTCGATTTTATTAAAACTAATTTACTACTTGGTTTAAAGCGCGCCGATACCGGTCCCGAATTGAAAAAGTGGCTGAAAGAGTTAATGGAAAACAGTAAATAGTATATAATTTATATTTTCTGTGTTATGCACTTTTTTTATTTTTTCTGCATGGTGTGTTAATACCCTGTCAGTGTAAATGTTTGATAATTATTTGGTTGTATTTTTCAATGTTAATACCCCTCTGTTAATACCCTTTTGGGGCGGCTATTTTAAATGTTATTATTTAATATAATTTGTTTGTTCGGCCTTTTTAAACATTATTTTAGCGCTATGTTAATACGCATTGTAAAAATGACTTTCGCCGAAGATAAGGTTGCCGACTTTGTAAACACCTTTAACCAGCGCAAACATTTAATAGCCTCTTTTCAGGGGTGCAGCGGTGTGCAGTTACTGCGCGATACCAACGACCCCCGTATTTTTTTTACCTATAGTAATTGGGATAACGCTGCCAGTCTGGAAAAATACCGCCAGTCAGAGTTGTTTAATACCGTGTGGAGCACCGTAAAAGAGTGGTTTGTAGCCCGCCCCGAAGCCTGGAGTGTAGAGGCTGTTTAAAGGCGGTGAGGCTGCTCATACATTGCCCTCACTTACTTTTTTATTTTCGCAGTATAAATAATCAGCAATGAGTAAAAATGTGTTTGCGCAGTTAATGGCAGTAGCAGTGCTTTTATCGCTGGCTTCGTGTGGTAAACTACCTATCGATGCTGCTTTTCAGAACATGCAGGTAAATTACCCAGCCGATACAGCCCTGTTTGCTGTTATAGGCGATTTTGGTGAGGATGGCCCGCATGAAGAGGCGGTAGCAGCCATGGTTAAAAGCTGGAACCCCGAGTTTATTATTACCGTGGGCGATAACAACTACCCCCTGGGTGGTACCAGCACCATTACCGATAACATTGGTAAACACTACGGCGATTTTATTTACAACCCCGACGCACCGCTGGAAAAACGCTGCAATGGTAAGGCCGCCGCCGATAAGATAAACCGCTTTTTCCCTTCACCCGGCAACCACGATCATTACTCGGTACCGGTTATGCGCAGCTATACCGAATACTTTACCCTGCCCGGCGATGAACGCAACTACGATTTTATATGGGGCCCTGTTCAGTTTTTCTCTATGAACTCCGGCAGCACCGGCGATATACCCGAGGCACAACGCAAATGGCTGAAAGATAAAGTAGCCACAAGCCCTCAGCCTTTCCAGTTGGTGTATTTTCACCACCCACCACATAGCCCCGGCCCACACGGTAGCTCGGCAGGTACCCAAATGCCTTATGGCGAGTGGGGCCTGGATGCGGTTGTTACCGGCCACG
>JBJOOW010000268.1:0-2913 GCA_046051095.1 Bacteroidota bacterium
CAATACCGATAATGAAGCGCAGATAGAACGTGAATTTGCAAGCTTAAAAGCTATGTTCACCAACCTGAAAAACACGCACTTTAACAACGCCGGTTGGTTCACCGAAATATCAATGGGTATGAGTTCCGATTATAACCTTGCACTTAAACAGGGTGCTACACTTATACGGGTTGGCAGTATTTTATTTGGCAGCCGTTAAACCTTTGTTTGCAAAAAATATCAAATACACATACTAAAAAAAGTATGCGTTGCGTTATGCTTGTATACTTGCACCCACTAATGAAAAAACTTAGCGCCATATTACTACTTGCTGTACTGCTTGCCGGTATTAATATTGGTTGCAGAGGTAAGGTGCGCGATAACAGCATATCGCCGTACATCACCAAAGTACCGGCCAGTGCTGTAATAGATAGTATACTGGTAATTAAACAAAGCCGTGAGTTATTTGTGTTTAGCAACGGCAGGCTACTAAAAATATACCGCATACACCTGGGTATAAATCCGGTGGGCCGCAAACAGGTAAGCGGTGATTATAAAACACCCGAGGGTTTATACCACATTGCTTACGCCAATCCCAATAGCCTTTACCATAAAAGCCTTGCAATCTCATACCCTAACGAACAGGATATTACACGCGCTAAAAAGTTAGGCAAATCGCCGGGCGGCGATATAATGATACATGGTTTACCAAATGCCGATGCCAATGTAGGCCCAGACCGTTACCAAAACGACTGGACATTTGGATGCATTGCTATGCGCAACGAAGAAATAGATGAGATATTCGGCAAAGTAGAGCCGGGTACACCTATTCTATTACTACCTTAAGCCATTGGGTTTCTGGGCTCGCGGTTACCATCGCGGCGCTGGCGAATTTCTTCATAAAAATCCAGACGCTCTTTTAGGTTTTTATAGTTATCGTATATCTCGCCAATACCTCGTTTACTAAATAGCTCAACATTCTCATCGGTAATGGGTATGTTGTTATCCAGTAAAAAAAACAGGGGTAGGTGCATTACTTCGCAAAAGCGGGCGAGGGTTTCCAGCTTAGGGTTGTTTAAATGGTTCTCCAGGTTACCATACGACTGCTGCGTAATGTTTAACTCGCGGGCAACATTGGCCTGCTTTAGTCCGCGTATTTCGCGTATCCTTCTTATTCTTTCTGCAACTGACATAATTCCTTGTTAATGTTTTTTTTAATCTGTGTGTGCTTTGTATTATGCCAATACAGTGCCATATACAAGTCTTAACCTTGCTTAAGGCGCACAAACAATTAAAAATCAATAACTTAAAATATATGCCTTAAAAAACAACAACCTGTAGCTTTAAAGCCAACCTTTCCAAAATGGAAAAGGCATACCAAAACGGCAGGCAATCACCATGTTTTGCCCAGGTCTTCTGGTGTGTAGGTATGGTTTCGGTCGAAATAGTAAGATTCGCCGGTATTCTTTTTCAGTTGTAGGCTGTTTTTACCACCCGAAAATAAACGCGATAGTAAAGCCATTGGGAAAAGAAATATGAAGAAGACTATAGATAGAATTATTTTGCCGGTTACGGCGCCCATCAACTCTCCCAGCTTTAACCACGCCCACGATATTTTTGCTGCTAACGGTTTTACAAACAAACCAATAACACCCAGCACCACACTAAGTTTAAGCCAATAGGTGTGTTGCATTTTAGTTGCAAAAAAGGCAACTACTGCTGCTACACACAGTACCAGCATAGTTTCAAGTTCTTTCTCGCGGGTGGGTTGTGGTGCTTTCATAGTTTAAAACAGTGTATAAACAAAAGGTGCCGCAGCACTGCTACCACCAATTACAATTAAAGCGCCTATCAGCAGCAATACAATAATCATAGGCAACAGCCACCACTTTTTACGCTCACTTAAAAACAACCACAGGTCTTTTAAAAAGTCCATACTAAAAGTTTAGTCAAGTTTAAATTCAGTTTTCCAATCATCATTTTCTTTCCACTCTGGCTGGTCTGCTTTGCTTAACACATAATCGCCCAATACCAGGTAATCCATTTCTGTGCGCATAAAACACTTATAAGCATCCTCTGGTGTACATACAGGTGGCTCTCCGCGCACGTTAAAGCTGGTATTTACCATTACACCGTACCCGGTTTTCTGTTTAAAGGTATCTAATAATTTCCAATATCGTTCGTTGGTTTCTTTATGTATGGTTTGCACCCGCGCCGAAAAATCGATATGCGTAATAGCTGGCAGATCTGAACGTAACATATACAAACGCTCCATTAGCGGTAGCTGGTAATAGTTTGCCGGCATACTGTTACGGCGGCTTTCTTTTACAGGCGCTACAATAAGCATATACGGCGATGCCGATTCCAAATCAAAATATTCGGAACAATCCTCTGCCTTTACCGATGGCGCAAAAGGGCGGAAACCTTCACGGTATTTAATTTTCAGGTTTAGTTTCTTCTGCATTCCTGAGTTGCGTGCATCGCCCAATATGCTACGGTTTCCCAGTGCACGCGGGCCAAACTCCATACGCCCCTGAAACCAACCCACTACGTTACCCTCATTTATTTTATCCGCTACAGTAGTATATAGTTCATCTGTTTTGCTGTATTTGGTAAAAACAGCTTTGTATTTTTTCAAATCCAACTCTATATCAATGTCCGAATACTGTGGGCCCAGGTATGCGCCCTGCATTTCATCCTGCGTAGTGCATACCTTACGCTGCTTACCAAAATGTATAAAATAGGCTGCCTGTGCAGCACCCAGTGCCCCGCCGGCGTCGCCGGCGGCAGGTTGTATAAATATATCTTTAAACAAGTTAGAGCGCAACAGCTTACCGTTCGACACACAGTTTAACGCCACCCCACCTGCCATGGTAAGATAATCGCAACCGGTTAGGCGCTTTGCCTCGTTTGCCATTTTCCAAACTATCTCTT
>JBJOOW010000269.1:0-3539 GCA_046051095.1 Bacteroidota bacterium
CATCGGAAGTTAGTGTGTAAAGTGATGGTGCATATTGTACCTGCGTAAATGCCTTGGGGCCATCTTCGTTAACGCCGTAAGTGGTAGAGATACCCAAATCGAAGTAAACCGTTGTTTCGTCCAGATATCCACCGGGGCCGGTAATGCGTACGCGTGCCAGCTTTTTCTCCTGTGTGGCAAAAGCTACAGCGCTGAACATTACAATAAGCAATAAAACTGTGGTTACTCTTCTCATCATACACCCCCATCTGCTTTTAGTTTGCAGACGCTGATTTAACGTTGCAAGTTTAATGCCATTACATCAAACCAATGTTAATTTACCTGTGATTCATCTCATTTGTGGAAAACATGGGGATTTAAATTCCCTTATGCACACTTTAACAATGCCACACCTGTAATTGTTCTCTACACCATAAAACGCATCAGCAGCTTACGCTCTTCGCTAAAGTTAAGGCTATTTTGCTTTTCAAGCAAATCCATTTTTGCCAGGTTCTTCTCTACAAATTTGCGGTGCGCCTCCGACTGCGGGTTGCGGGGCCTGTGGCGGGCTGCCAGCAGCAGTTCGTCTGTATCGCGCATAATGGCCTGTGCCTGTGGGGTTATCAGGGTATCGCGCAGTTTCTCCCACACATAATCGGTAGCCTGGTAGTTGGGGTGCAGCATATCTTCGGCAAAAAAGCGGTAGTCGCGCAGGTCGTCCATTACCAGTTCGTATGCCGGAAAATAGTAATAATCTGATTGAGCATGCTGCATGGTATAAATAGCCGAAAACAAATGCGCTTTACTTACTGTGTTTTCGTGGTGGCCGAAAGCAAAGTAGCGAACGGGGCTTACAGTAAGCACTATTTTTATGTGCGGGTTTACAGCGCGTAATTGATTAAGAGCATTGGTTAATACGCTAACTATTTCGGCGGGCTCCATTAGCCGTTTGGTAAAGTTATTACCGCTTAACTTATGGCAGTTAGATACTACCCGGCCCCCTCCGCCCCCAAGGGGGGAACCAGATTCTGTTGCTTTAACTGCATTCTTCAATTCGAATACATGCGAGGTGCCAAAGGTTAAAAACAATACCGTTGCCGTTTTAATATCCTGTGCGGCCTGCTGTAGGTTAGTGTTTATTACCTGCAGTGTTTCTTCTGCTGTGCTGCGCGAGTAGCTGCCGTGGTGGTCGAAACTATGGTACAGTTCATCGTGGTGTACCAGCTCAGCCTGGGTATAAGGCACCGGGTTAAGCAGGCGCAGTATGGCGTTGGCTATAGAGTATGGGTTGTATTGCTGGCCAAAGGGGTTTATGTTGATGGTAAACTTATAATCGTGAAATTTTTTACCAATGTTTTCCGAAAAGCACGAGCCTATGCTTACCAGCCTGTCGGCATGGCTTAGCTGCCAGGGTGCTTTATCGGGTGTAACAACGGTGCGAAAGGGTTTCATTTTTAAGATGTGAGATATGAGATATGAGACGAGAGATTTTAGATTTTGGAATGCGGATTTTGGATTGAATACAGGTGCTTAAAGTTTGTGTTTATAGCCGACTGCCAACTTGCTTTTTTGCCGACTGAAGACTGCTTACTGAAGACTTGCATTTACTTAATTCCTCTTGGGCCTTACCAAACTATCGGCCGGGTATTCCTTGCGCATGGCCTCTTGCACCGACATAGCCCAATTGGTTAGCAGAGCCTTTTGCTCCTCGGTTAGTTTGGCATCGGTATGTACCCAGGTGTAGCTGTTAAGCGGCATTTCGCCCTCTTTAATCATCTCTATGGTTTCGTCGAGCTTATGAAACTGGCGGAACGGGCGGTAGGTGGTAAACTCGCTGAAGTTTAGTTTTTCTTTACCCTCGTTTACATGGTGCTGCAGCCACCAGCCCACGGGCTGTACATTGGTATACCAGGGGTATACGGTGTAGTTGCTGTGGCAATCGTAGCAGGCGGTTTTAAGCAGTTGTGCCACATCGGCGGGCACGGGATATTTGGTGCTTATATCGTTTGTAAGGTCGTTGCCCAGGTTGCGGGTGGGGCGTATAAGCTGTATAAGTACCAGCACAGCCAGTACGCCAAGGCCAATTTTAGTCGCTTTTGTCATGGTGTTCTTCTTTATGCAATGTTAAGTTTTTTAAATAATAAAGTATTTGACGATAAACATGCTCACATATTGCGACTAAGCAGTAAACCGGCGCATTTTGACTATTTGTAAATTCATGTAGGTTTGCGCCACTAAAATTGATAGATGGATACATTAATAAGAGTAGCCCAGTTTATGCTTAGTTTATCTATACTGGTGTTACTGCACGAGTGGGGGCATTACATAACGGCCCGCATGTTTAAAACCCGCGTAGAGAAATTTTACCTGTTTTTCGATTTCCTGTTTCCGTTTCCTACCCTGATGAACTTTGCCCTGTTTAAGAAAAAAATAGGCGATACCGAGTGGGGTTTGGGTTGGTTCCCAATGGGTGGCTATGTAAAAATAGCCGGTATGATGGACGAAAGCATGGATGAAGAAGCGCTTAAACTGCCGCCACAGCCCGATGAGTTCCGCAGCAAAAAAGCCTGGCAACGTTTAATAATAATGCTGGGTGGTATTATAGTAAACCTGCTGCTTGCATTTTTTATATACAGCTTTTTACTATATGCTACCGGTAAAGAAACCATACCTATGGAGAATGCGAAGTATGGTTTTGTGGCCGACTCGCTGGCGCAGAGCATTGGTTTTAAAACCGGCGACCAGATAGTTGGTTACGATAACAAAGTGAAATTTAAAGAGGCTGGTATATCGGTAGTGGTAGACCTGCTGCTGGACGATGCCAAAAACGTACAGATAGTGCGCAATGGCCAGCCTATGACGATAGATATACCTGACTATGTTTTTCCGGCAATAGTAAACGCCCGTGGCGATATAGAGTTTTTGCGTATTGCGTTCCCCAGCGATATAGATTCGATAGAGCCTGAATCGCCGCTGTATGGCAAAATGCAAAAAGGCGATAAGGTGATTAACGTGGCCGGACAGCCTATTACCTACTTTGCCGAGATAAGCCCCCTGCTTAAACAAAACCGCTATAAAACAATACCGGTAACAGTACTGCGCGGCACCGATACGGTAACCATGCAGGCGCTTATACCCGAAGATGCTAAATTGAAAATACAGGCAAAATCGCTGGATAACTATTTTGATATAACCAAAACCAGCTATACGCTGTTGCAGAGTTTCCCTGCCGGTTTTGTAATGTGTAAAGAAATACTGGGCAAATACGTTAAGCAGTTCCGTATCATTTTCAGCCCACGCTTTAAAGGCTGGAAACAAATTGGCGGCTTTGCCAGCATGTCGAAACAATTCGGCTCTAAGTGGGATTGGCCGGCTTTCTGGATGAGTACCGCTTTCTTATCGCTGGTGCTGGCCTTTATGAACCTGCTGCCTATACCGGCGCTGGATGGTGGCCATGCCCTGTTTACATTGGTAGAAATGATAACAGGCCGTAAACCATCGGATAAGTTTTTAGAGTACGCACAAATGGTGGGTATGGTATTTATACTTACCCTGCTGGT
>JBJOOW010000270.1:0-3151 GCA_046051095.1 Bacteroidota bacterium
TGTAATGCCAATATCAAACACCGATCCATGTGGTGTCCACCACGCATCTTCGTACCAGCGTATAAAGTTTTGGGCTACGTTGTTTAAATCAAATTCGTTAGTAAGCGCTTCGGCCAAACAAAATGCCAGTGAGCTATCGTCGCTCCAGGTGCCGGCAGGTTGGTTGTGTGTGCCTTTTTCACGCATATCTATAACAGGGTCGCTCTTTAGCGCATACCTGCTCCTGAATTCAACCGGTACACCCAGCGCATCACCTACGGCCAGGCCTAATAAAATATCGTAAGCATGGTTTTTCATATGTTATCGTGTATTAAACCAGCAATAGTTTTTACGGTAAGGTAGTTGTCGGTAAGCTGCATGGCATTGGGGTGCGAATCGGTGCAGATTACTTTTTTGATAATGCCCGATGCTTTTATTTTATCAAGCGCGTTATTGGTAAACAGGCCGTGTGTGGTTATTACCGCAATTTCTTTAGCACCGGCATCGTGGTACGATTTTGCAGCGTTAATCAACGAGCCACCGGTGCGTATCATATCATCGTATATCACAACATTTTTATCTTCTACATTGGCGCTTATGGCAGTAACCTGTGTTTCGTCGCCGCTAATGCGGCGCTTAAATACAAAGGCAGCATTAATGCCAATTTCATTCGCCAGAGATTCTACCCACTTGGCCCTGCCGGCATCGGTACTGGCCAGCACAAAGTTGTTGCCGTATAATTCTACAGCAGCATCCATTACTATCTTTTTGCAGTATATGTGCTGCGGACGTATATCATCGTTAAAGTAATGTGGTATGCCCTCGCTGTGTATATCAAACAGCATTACGCGGTTGCCCATAGGTGCTTTGGGTATGGCCGATAGGAGGGTAGTGCGGTTTTTGGCTTTAACCACCTCGCCGGTTTTTACAGCGCGTTCCATAGTGCTGTAACCCATAAACGGTACCACCAGCGTAAGCGATAGGGCCCCCAGTTTTACAGCCCCACAGGCAAGGTCAAACAGTTCTAAGGTTTCAGTGTCGGTTACCGTTCCGCCTATTATTACAACATCTTTACCGGTAAGGTCGTTAAGGTAGCGGTGGTATACTTCGCCATCCGGAAACGTTTTTACCGTTAACTCCCCATCGGCATAGCTGCCGGTTTTTAATACCTGTTGTTTAAGATAGATGTACGAAGAGGTTGAAAAAAGTATTTTCATGCATTTGGTTGGTTAGAGCTGCTGGTTTAATCTTATACTAACTATGTTATAGCATTAAGCATATGATGCAATAAAATTATAGTTATATTTTATTCTAAGCTATCTGTCTTTCATTTGATTTTGTTTCCGACTAAAATTATGATATTTAAATAATGGACCAATTACCCGAATTGCTTGCACATACACTTAACCGCTTTGTGCAATTAACCGCTGCCGAGCTTACATTACTGGCCGGATACATGCAGCCCATTACCGTTAATAAGGGCGATTTTTACCTGCAACAGGGCAAGGTGTGCAACTATCTTGGGTTTATGGTTAGTGGTGCTATGCGGGTATATCATACCGCCAACGATAGAGAGTATACCTCGTATTTTAACTTTGGTGGCCGTAATCCCTTTGTTTCCTCGTACTCCAGTTTTATAACCCGCACGCCCTCGCAGGAGAATATACATGCGCTGGATGACAGCGAACTGATACAGATACACTACGATAATTTGCAAAAACTATATGCCGCCAGCCCGCAGTTTGAAAAACTTGGCAGGCTGATAGCCGAGTATAATTATACCCTTGCGGTAGAACGTATCTATTCGCTGCAGCATAATACTGCCCAGCAACGTTATATGCAATTGCTCCAAATGTATCCTAACCTGGTAAATTCAGTACCACATCATTACATAGCATCTTATCTGGGTATTACGCCCGAATCGCTTAGCCGTATACGCAAAGAGCTGGCTTCGTAAATCTTATCATACATCAATGCGGAGGTGTGGCAAGCGGTGCATATTTGCAGCATAAATAAAAAAAGCTGAATAATGAATAGCGAACAACTGAAAAGCACTTTTGCCGGTGTATTACCTGCTACCGTTCATGCAGATAAAGAGTGGCTAACCATTGCTGATAAATACAATAACAACAACAGGCATTACCATACGCTTACTCACCTGTGCCATATGTGTAGCGAGTTGCAAAGTTATTATACAGCCGGCTTGCCGGTAGCCACAGTGCTGGCATTGGTGTACCACGATTATGAATACAACGTGTTGCATAGCGATAATGAAAAGCAAAGTGCTTTATATGCTGCCCGTAAGTTAAGTGCCTGGGGCATGCCCGCAGATGTTATTGAGAAGGTAAAGCTAATGATAGAATGTACCCAGCAACATACAACAGATAGCGTAGATACAGAAATAGCGATTTTTCTGGATGCAGATATGGTTATACTGGGCAGTAATACCGAAACTTATAAAGCTTATACCGAAGCAGTACGTAAAGAGTTCGCTATATACCCCGATTTTATATACAACAAAGGCCGCCGCGAATTTTTAAAGCGCACGCTTAGTAATGAAAGAATTTTTCTGACAGATTATTTTAATGATAAGTACGGCATGCAGGCCTGCATTAATATTCAAAACGAAATAAACAGCTTGTTATGAGTACAGCCATCTGCCCCTTTTCGGGCGACCCAATTACATACGGCCACATAGACATTATAGAACGTGCCGCCGGTACTTTCGATAAAGTAATTGCAGCTATAGGTATTAACCCGCTAAAGCAATATATGTTTACTATAGAAGAAAGACTGCAAATGGCTAAAGCCGCCCTTGCGCATTTATCTAATGTAGAGGTTGATTGCTATAGCGACTTACTGGCCGATTTTGCCAGGCAAAAGGGCGTACACTCTATTGTTAGGGGAATACGCAATGCCGAAGACTTTAATTATGAATGGCAGCTACACCAGATTAACGAGAGCATAGACCCAGCCCTTGAAACCCTTTGGCTACCTTGCAGTGTAGGTAAAGAGGGTATTAGTTCTACCCTTATAAAGCAACGTTGGCAACAGGGTAGCAATATCGATACCATGGCTCCACCGGCGGTTATTGAAATGCTGCAAACCAGGCTTTAGAATGCCTGCCACAGCATGTTAATTAACGTTTTGATACTTTTATAGTGTTTTTATA
>JBJOOW010000271.1:0-5250 GCA_046051095.1 Bacteroidota bacterium
CCACCGGTGGTACGTTTGGCGCGGGCAATGGCCTGGCAATAAACACTACTACCGGGCAAATAGACCCTGCCAACAGCAGTACCGGTAACTACACCGTAACCTATACCCTGCCCAACGGCAGTTGCAATGGCAGCGCGGCTACCACACAGGTTAGCATAGTACCGGTAGTAACTACAGCCATTGCCGATAGTATTTGCCCCGGCGCCAGTTATAACTTTGCCGGCCAGCAACTAAACGCCGCAGGCCAGTATAGCGATACTACTACTGCAGCCAGCGGTTGCGATTCGGTTACTACTTTACAGCTAAGTATAAAAACCACACCTGCGGCATTGGTAACTGCCGCCAACAGCACCTTTTGCCCCGGCGATAGCGTAAGCGTATGCGCCACACCGGGCGCTGCCGCCTACCTGTGGAACACCGGTGGCACCGGTAGCTGCATACAGGTAAAAAATGCGGGCAACTATTATGTAACGGTAACGGGCAGCAATAACTGCCAGAAAGAATCGAACCATATATCGCTAAACACCTACCCTACCCCATCGGTTAGTGTTAGTGTAAGCGGCGATACGCTTAGCGCCTATAACGCCAGCAGCTACCAGTGGCTAAAAGATGGCAGCCTTATTAACGGTGCTACTAATAACCGCTATGTGGTTACCGAGGCGGGCAGCTATCAGGTAATGGTAACCGATAGTAACGGCTGCACGGCAACATCTAACGCTATAAGCGCCAACCCTACCGGCATTAACGATTTAGATAACAGCGCCCTGCTACGCGTACAGCCTAACCCACTGCAAAGTGGTAACTGGGTAGTAGAGTGCGATACCCGCTACACCGGTGGTACTATAGAGGTGTACGATGCCAACGGCCGCATAGTGTATAATACCACCATTCGCCAGGGTAAAACCGAATTAAACTTTGAAGCCGCTAAAGGCGTGTACTACCTGCGTGTAAACCATACCGGCAACAGCCGTGTGGTTAAACTGGTAAAGTTGTAAAGCATGTAACTATTATATAAAAAAGGCACAGAGTATATACCCTGTGCTTTTTTTATGGGGTTGGTTCTTCGGTTAGTATCTCCAGCACTTCTCTATCGGGGGCTGCCTGTGCGCTTACGTGCCGGCATTTCCATTTGCTGCCGGGCGTAAAACCATCTACTGTGTTATCGTCGTATATCACATCGCCTTTCTCTAACAGGTAATAAGCATACGACCATAAAAAGCCCGCTACCTTACCCTCGGGTATGTTGCTGAAGGCAATCTGCAAATCGGGCAGGCCAAAGGTGTGCAGGCCCAAGGTATCCATCAGCACCTTGCCGTTGCTGCCTTCTGCTTTAAACAGCCTTATGTTACAGGCTGCTGTAAGCAGTTCTTTATGCTCGGCCTGCCAGCCGGTTAAAAAAACATCGGGGCTTATAATTTTATCGGCACCCGGGCTGTAAATAGCCTGCGGCTTTAGTGCGTTGATAGTTGCTACCAGCATAGCGCCCAACAGTTCGGCGCGTTGGGTAGCGGGCAGACTGCGGCCCATCATTTCGGCAAGTACCAACTGGTACCTGCATTTTTTAGCTACCTCGTTACCCGGCCGCCAGTGCCAGTTTTGCTGATAGGCCGTAGCCGGTAGCTGCACCGGTTTACCCTGGTTAGTAGTGGCAGATAATAAATAGTTAACCGGTACTGCAGCACCGCCTATGTGTGTGGTTATTTCAGGAAAGATAAACACCGCCCCTTCGCTGGTGGCCGGTGCGTGTGTAAACGTTATACCGGCGGGCATAGCCGCAGCTATGGCATCGGCGTTTATAACCGGTTGCCGGTTAAACAACAGCGTTACCGATAGCAGGCTACCTACTTCGGCAGCTGGCTCGTTTTGCGGTGCGGGGGTGTTGTCTTTCTTCTTAAAAAAATCGAAAAGGCCCATTGGTAGCGTGTGGTTTTGTTAGCTCCAAATAAATACAAAAAAGGGCAGGTAGCAGGTTTAAGTATATTTTAGATTTTAGAAGTATGATTTTGGATTGAACAGCCACACGAACTGCGATTTTAGAAGTTGATTTTGGATTTTAACAGTCACCCCAACCCCTTTCCAACAGTAATCGGAATAAAAAAGGTGCTTTAACAGCCCCCACTAAACTATTAATGCGCTGAATGTACTTAATGGTTATGCTGTATTGGGCTGCTTGCATTCAACCCTGCCCATCTTTTAATCCTGTAAATCCTGTTCACACAATTGCATTAGTCCCCCAGTTTACTATTTACTACCAAATTTGCCTATCTCTGCTACATTTGCACCTCTTAAAAACAGGTTTGCGGGTAACCGTTAACCAAAACTGAAATACCATGTTTGAGAATTTATCGGAAAGGATTGAAGGCGCGTTTAAATCGATAACCGGACAGAGCAAGCTGACCGAACTGAACGTAGCCGATACCATTAAAGAAGTACGCCGCGCGCTGGTAGATGCCGACGTGAACTATAAAATTGCCAAAGAGTTTACCGACCGCGTAAAAGACAAGGCGATGGGCCAGGGCGTGTTAACCGCCGTGCAGCCGGGCCAGATGATGGTTAAAATTATGCACGATGAGCTGACCGAACTAATGGGCGGCAAAGAGGCTGATTTTAACCTGAAAGGCAGCCCCGCTGTAGTGCTGATAGCCGGTTTGCAGGGTTCGGGTAAAACCACCTTTACGCATAAGCTGGCCTACTGGCTTAAAACCAAAAAATTTAAACGCCCCCTAATGGTGGCCGCCGACGTATACCGCCCTGCGGCGATAGACCAGTTGATTGTGCTGGGCGAAAAAATAGGCATACCTGTTTACCACGAAAAAGAAAACAACAACCCGGTACAAATAGCCCTGAACGGTGTGGCCCACGCCAAAGCACAAGGGCTTGACCTGGTGATAATAGATACCGCCGGCCGCTTAGCTGTGGACGAGGAGATGATGAACGAGATTACGGCGGTTAAACAAAAAACCAACCCCGACCAGATATTGTTTGTGGTTGACTCGATGACCGGCCAGGATGCGGTGAATACTGCCAAGGCGTTTAACGATCGCCTTGACTTTGACGGCGTGGTACTAACCAAACTGGATGGTGATACGCGCGGTGGTGCAGCGCTTACCATTACCTACACGGTAGGCAAGCCTATTAAGTTTGTAAGCACCGGCGAAAAAGTAGATACGCTGGATGTTTTCTTTCCGGAGCGTATGGCATCGCGTATATTGGGCATGGGCGATATCGTATCGTTTGTAGAGAAAGCACAGGAGCAGTACGACGAGAAGAAAGCAAAAGAGCTTGAAGCCAAGATACGCAAGAACCAGTTTGACTTTAACGACTTTTTGGCTCAGCTGGCCCAGATTAAAAAGATGGGTAACATTAAGGACCTGCTGGGCATGTTACCTGGTGTGGGCAAGCAGCTTAAGGATATTGATATTAATGACGATTCGTTTAAGAAGGTAGAGGCCATTATACTATCTATGACACCGGCCGAGCGCACCAACCCCGATTTGCTGGATGGCAAACGCAAACAGCGTATAGCCAAAGGCAGCGGTAACACCATACAAGAGGTAAACGCGTTTTTAAAACAGTTTGACCAGATGAAGGCAATGATGAAGAGCATGCAGAAAATGAGTACCGCCGGACGTATGATTAAAGGGCTGCCGGGAAGATAGTAGTGATTGCGGATTTGGGAAGTGTGATTTTGGATTTAAATACAGAATAAAAAAATACAAGCGGGCTTAGGTCCGCTTTTTTTGTGGGGTAAGTGGTTAGGTTAGTATTAATGCAATCACCCACCGGCCTACCTATGAAATAGAAATAAAAAGGGAGGCTTGAACAGCCACATACCCCGTCCCGCTCAAAGCTGCGAGACTGCCCCTCTCGAGAGGGGATGAACAGCCGGTGTGCCTTGTAATCTGTAATTGAGTAAATCGTAATTCTGTAAATACAGTCACCCACCGGCCTTCGGCCACCTCCCTCAAGGGAGGCTCAAACAGCCAACAGCCGGTATGCCTTCATCCTGTTAATGCTGTAATCATTTAATCAAGATTCAGATAATGCATTAAACAGCCACACACCCCGTCCCGCTCAAAGCAGCGGCACTGCCCCTCTCGAGAGGGGATGAACAGCCGGTGTGCCTTTTAATTTGTAATTGAGTAAATCGTAGTTCTGTAAATACAGTCACCTACCGGCCTCCCGATTTTATCGGGACAGGTTCGGCCACCTCCCTGTCCCGATAAAATCGGGATAAAAAAGGGAGGCTCAAACAGCCAACAGCCTCGGTTGCCTTATAAACACATTAAGTATTATACCATATAAATACATATTATTAATTATTTGTATATTAATTTTGCCAGGGGGTTAACAAAATTGAGGAAGGGGTATTAACATTGAGCTTCACACATAATTGATTTACAGACAGTTACAGATAGAGGGTATTAACATGGTTTAAAAAAGCGCTTATTTTTTTGTTACAGGCAATAAAAAAGCGCACCGGTTGAGCGGTGCGCTTTTATTATCTGTAGACAGATTTGCTTATGGAAACTTAGGGAATTTGCTCCAGTCGGGTTTGCGTTTTTCTATAAAGGCGTTTTTGCCCTCTTTGGCTTCGTCGCTAAGGTAGTATAGCAGGGTGGCGTTGCCGGCTAGCTCCTGTATACCGGCCTGTCCATCAAGCTCGGCATTAAACGATGACTTAAGCATGCGTATAGATAGCGGCGATTTTTCCTGCACCTTTTTGCACCATTTTACGGTTTCGTCCTCCAGTACTTCAAGCGGCACAACTTTGTTTACAAGGCCCATGTTTAAAGCGTCCTGCGCATCGTACTGGTCGCACAGGTACCATATTTCGCGGGCTTTCTTTTGGCCAACACAGCGGGCCAGGTAACTTGCTCCAAAGCCACCATCAAAGCTGCCTACTATAGGGCCGGTTTGTCCAAAGCGGGCGTTTTCGCTGGCAATGCTAAGGTCGCACACAACATGCAATACGTGGCCGCCACCAATGGCAAAGCCGTTAACCATAGCTATTACGCACTTAGGTATACTGCGTATTTGTTTCTGTAAGTCGAGTACGTTAAGGCGTGGTACAGTATCGGTACCAATGTAGCCGCCGTGGCCACGTACGTTTTGGTCGCCACCGCTGCAAAAGGCCATATCGCCTTCGCCGGTAAGTATAATAATTTCTATCTCCAGGTTATCGCGGCAAATGTTCATGGCATCAATCATTTCCTTTACAGTAAGCGGTGTAAAGGCGTTGCGATAGCG
>JBJOOW010000272.1:0-2936 GCA_046051095.1 Bacteroidota bacterium
GTACGATAAATGTGCCGATACGTTTAAACGCTACCAAAAGGTAATTAAAGATAAACCTGTGTACGATGGTAATGATATAAGCATACATACGTACTACTATCTGTCTCGTTGGCTAGAATCGCAAAGCAAACAATATGTAACTAAGCTGGAGGCCAATTACCAGCGCGCTATTGAAAGCGGCGGACCGCAAAAAGCTATTGAAGAACTGGTGGCATTTTATAAAGTGCCTATGGCCGTTACGCCCGAAGCCGGTAACTAAAACAAAAGAGCCTGTGTTTATCACAGGCTCTTTTGTTTGGTATCACTCCATACGTATAAGTTTTCGGTATTTAATAATACCACCACAATTTAACCTAACAAGGTAATTACCATCGGGTATATTGTTTTTATCAAGGTCAAGCACGCTTACATAGCTGCCGGGCTCGCGGGTGCCGGCGTTAAAGTTATATACCTCTTTACCGGTTACATCCAGTACATCTATTTTTACATCGCATTTGTTTACTACTGTATAACCTACTCCGGTCCATTCGCGGAAAGGGTTGGGGTATACATAAAAATGGTTGAATGCTTCCTGCTCTTCGCTAATGCCGGTATAGCTTTGTTTTAGTATGGTAAACTTATCCAGTACCTGTCCGGTGCTGGTTAAATACTGCCCATCCAGCCTATCGCCGTTTACATCAAAAATAAACGAACCAAAGCAGGTGTCGCAGGTATGGCCGTAGTAAATGGCCGGGTGGTCGAACGAGCTGGGGCTGTTACCCTCGCTGCCATTGCCCGATAGTACATACACTGTACCTATACCTGCATTAGGGCCGTCGGTATACTTTACATAAGCACCATCAAAGTTTTCATTGCCGCTACCGCCATTAATCATCATAGCCGGGGTAAAGCTGTTCTTATAGCCGTAGTGTCCATTTATCAGGTAGCTACGCTGGTAGTTGTGGTCGTGGCCGGTAAGTACCATATCAACACCATATTGCTCCAATATAGGGTTAAAGTGCGTTCGCGATGCAATACAGAATTGCTGTATTCCATCATCGGTAAAGTTATCCTGTGCGCTATAAGGGCACTGGTGCCATACGGCTACTTTCCATTTTTTAGTGGTAGCAGCAAGATCTGCTTTAAGCCACTCCAACATAGGCGAAGTAAAGGTGCTGCTGGTGTTTAGCAGGCCCAGCCAGTTATAGGCTGGTGTAAGCGAACCCAGTTCAGAGTTTAGTACTACAAAGTGTATATCGCTGTAATCGAACGAATAGAAAAGTTTAAGGTGCGAAGGTACACCGCCCAGTTCGCCTTCGGTTGGTGGGTCTATCAACGATAGGTAAGGCCCTGTATGGGTGTTAGGGTCTTGCCCGCAAAACGATGGCTGCCAGGGGCAAATGCTGTTATAATCGTGGTTACCCGAGGTAGAGTAGAACGGCAGGTTTAGAAATACATTGCCAAAGCTATTCAGTGTGTCGAACACGTTTTGCTGAAACTCCGCTTCGGTACCATCCTGATAGGCGTTATCGCCCAGCCATAACTGAAAATTGGCAGGATGGTTTGCTGTAAAGTTCAGGTACGATTCGCGCACATCATGCTCGCCTTTGTTGCCATGGCCAAAGTCGCCAATGGCCCAAACCCTTACAGGTGCGTGTGAGTCGGTATCGGGTGCAGTGGTAAAAAACATCTGCGCATCGTTACCCCGTAGTACCTGTGTATTACTGCCCACCTGATAGTAATATTTGGTTTGCGGGGTTAAGCCGGTAATCAGCACGCGGTGTTCGGTTGTTTGGGTGGCAGAGTCGGCATGCCAGGTTGTAGAGCCGATAGTGGCACCATAGTATACACGGCTGTTGGTTAACGAATCTGTACGCCAGCGCAGTATAATGCTACGTGGCCCCTGGCTTTGCATGTAAGGCCCACGGATAATTTGTTGCGCAAACGTACAGGATAAAATAGCTGTTGTAACAAGTAACAAGTAGAGCTTTTTCATTTTTGAGCAAGTGTTTGGTGTGAATGTGGTATGAAGGTATATATTTTGAATAAATTAATAATTGCACAGTAGCACTGTAAATAGGTGATGGCTAATGAAATCATTTTTTTAAGAGTGACGCAACGTATGGAACCCATTTTATATCAAGTGTTTAGAATCTTATTAATAATAAGTTATTTGAAGTTTTTTGTTTAGTTAATGTGGAATCATTTTACAATATTTACAACCGCCCTGTTTAGCCCACTGAACAGATAGACACCAACAAGCAAATGAGAAGACATTTACCTCTTGTAGCTATTCTATTCACGCTACTATTCGCGGTAGGTAAAAAAGCATCGGCATCGCATACCATGGGTGTAGATATGACCTACGAATGTGTTGCACCCGGCCAATACAACATTACCTTACAGGTATACCGCGATTGTAACGGGGTATCGATGGTTAACCAACACCAGATTTTTTATTCATCGGCACAATGTGGTGTAAATGGCTCTATTACTGTTACACAGGTAGGCCCGCCAGAAGATATTACACCGGTTTGTCCGCAACAGCCCAACACGGCCTGCGGTGGTAGCGGACAGTATGGTGTAGAGAAGTATACGTTTACCGGTACCTTAAACCTGCCACCGGGTTGTGGTAACGACTGGAGCTTAAGCTGGTCGCTATGTTGTCGAAACGATGCGATTACCAACTTAACTTCTCCCGGAAACGAAAGTGTTTATATTGCTATCTGTCTCGATAATACATTATCTCCTTGCAACAACTCTCCATTCTTTTTAAATAACCCCATACCATTTTACTGCGTAAACCAGCCGGTTAACTATAACCACGGTGTAATTGATATTGATGGCGACTCGCTGGTGTTTAGCCCGACTGCCTCGTTAAGCGATGGTGGTGCGGTAGTAGGTTATCAATCGCCTTATGGCCCTAACGGCCCGTTTAATACAAATACAATTAACCC
>JBJOOW010000273.1:0-6857 GCA_046051095.1 Bacteroidota bacterium
CAATTTACGACCTTGACCTACAGGTGTATAAAGGCCGCGACCATATCATTGAGCAACTGGGCAACTACCGGTTTAAGATAGGGGCAAAAAGTTTTTTTCAAACAAACAGTAAACAGGCCAAAGCCCTGTACGATATTACCAAACAGTTTGCCGGTCTTAAACCTACCGATGTAGTGTACGACCTGTACACCGGTGTAGGTAGCATAGCGCTTTACGTAAGCGATGCCTGCAAAAGCGTAACCGGTATAGAGCAAATAGAGGCTGCTATTGTAGATGCGAAAGAGAACGCCAAACTGAACAACGTAACCAACTGCACTTTTTATGCCGGCGATGTACGCATGGTATTAAAAGATGAGTTTATAGCCGCCCACGGCAAACCCGATGTAGTAATAACCGACCCGCCACGCGCCGGTATGCACGAGGATGTAGTAAAAACCCTGCTGCAACTGGCCGCACCTAAAATAGTGTACGTAAGCTGCAACGCCGCCACCCAGGCCCGCGACCTGCAACTGCTGGCCGAAAAATACAATGTTACCCGCGTGCAGCCGGTAGATATGTTTCCGCATACTACGCACATAGAGAATGTGGCGCTGCTTGAGTTGAAATAGTACAGAGTACATAGTATTGAGTAGTGAGACAAAACCAAAGCGGGTAAGGCGGCTGTTTGGCCTCACCGGTGGAGGAGGTGGGAGATTGTATTTAATAATACTTCCACATAAAACACTTTCCTGCATTTGTCATTCAGAACGAAACGTAGTGTAGTGATGAATCTTGTATTGATGTTTTGGGAAGTGGGGCACTATACTAGGATAGTGTGGCACACGTCACAGACGTGCGCCAGCGGGGCTTTGCGAGCCGGAGGAGGAGGCTGTTAATTCATTGTCAGAATCAGGATTAGAAGATTACCGGATTAACCGGATAACAGCCCATACAACAACTGTATTTAATCGTGCTAATCCCCTAATCCTGTAAATCGTGATTCAGACAAGCACCGCCGCGCCGCAGGCGCGGTAGATAAAAAGATGTCATTGCGATGACTTTATCTATTAAAAAATAAGAGAGTCAAAGTCAGAAGCAATCTTGCGTTGTGTGATTAGTAGCTATGTATCTGGTGTTGCAATGGCACACGTTATAGACGTGCGCCATTGTGGGCTTTTATTGACAATATTGTGTATAATTGAAGTGCGGTTCTACGTGTAAAGTGTAGTGCTAAAAAACGTCTGAACGCAAAGGCGAGAATGTTACATACAATATTATGAAGATTATAAACATAAATTCATTTGGTCACCTAATTGAAAAACTTCAAACGCCTGAGTATTGTTGCGGACATGTTGTTTTTAGAGGCGTCACAGATAAGGTTAAGCACAAATTAATTCCATCCGTTGGACGTTTAATTGACTATCAAGAGTCTGACATTGACGAACTTCGCTTACACGAGAAAGAGATTTTGAATTTATTCAGGCACAAGGCTTATGGTGAAATGCAAAAGGTTCCTCATAATAATTGGATTTGGCTTGCATTAGCACAACATCATGGGTTGCCAACAAGACTGCTTGACTGGACATTTAGCCCTCTTGTAGCAGCATATTTTGCAACAGAGCCAACATTACGCCATGACGGAGCATTGTTGCCCTTACCTGAAAATGGCGGAGCAATTTATGTTCTCCATGACTGCAATTATCTTGACGCATTTAATGCAACAGATGACCCGTTCCAAATTAATAAGCATAGGATTGTTTACGCTCCAGTTGTAACAAATCGGATTTCAGGACAGGCGGGGCTATTTAGTGTTCATGAAGATCCTCGGAAAGAGTTTCAACTCGAATTTGAAGACGAAGAAGTGGGAGGATCAAGATGGATACACAAACTTGAGTTTTCAAAAGATACAGCTGAAGAAATTCAAAGAGCGCTTTATTTTCTAGGAATAAGAAAAGGGAGTATCTATCCTGATATTGATGGATTTGCGAACGATACGAAGATTCGATATGCAATTGCTGACTGTCATACAGAAGTATGTTAAAAGCCGCATGTAACACGTGTTTTGCTTCAGGAGAGTTGATGTACAAGCTAGGAGCTTTGTACTTATGTCAAAGTTTGTTCATGGATGAAGTAAAGTACTTCGAAATCGAAACCTTCGGATAGTTGCAAACCGCAGGCGGTAATTTTAATGCGCCGCACAAGAAACAACTTTAGAGCAATAGACATACAACATCAAAAGACATGATAACTACAGAAATAGCAGCGCTAATTGGTGTCGGACGGACATTCTTTGTAGTAGTAATAGTTGAATAACTAACAGTCTTTATCCAGGTTTCATTCAATAGTAAATACGCTGCTTTAGAATTAATAATAAATATAATATATGTAAGGGGTTAACATTTTAGGGTGTAGGGGTATTAACATTGGAAATTGCAAATGGCTGAATGTTAGATAGTTAAGAGGCGAGGGTATTGACATGGTTGTAAATGGCCGTAATTTTTTGCAAAAGCTGCAACAGGGCACAGCGTATGTTTTTATAAGTAATGCAGTTATACTTTGCCGTCTTATTTAAATGTTGTTACTCTTTACCGGCTTTGCTTTGGGTTTTGCAGTATGGCATTACATTTGGCATATGTATACCACCATGCGTAAAGTAAGATACACCTTTGTAGTAGCATTAAGCCTTTTAGGCATTTGGGCTACAGCCCAAACTAATACAGTTAGCCGCCCGCACCTTTCGGCAGGGGCCAGGCAATACCTGTGGCTGTTAGATAACCGCCCAACCGATAAGCCATATGTATATCCGCAGTATATATACCGCACCAATACGCAGGGGCAGCTTTACCTGAGCACGCTTATAAAAGTACAGCCCGGCTTTACCGGTCAGGCTATAGAGGATATGGGCGCGCACATCAACACCCGTGCGGGTAACATCTGGACCGTGCAGGTGCCCGTTGAACGTTTCCGCGATTTTGTAACCATAAGCGGTATACAATACATAGAGGTAGACCAACCCACCTATCAGCAAATGGATTCGGCGCGTGTAGCTACCCGTGTGGATTCGGTACACAGTGGTTATGGTTTACCGCAACCCTATACCGGTAAAGATGTGGTAGTGGGTATTATAGATGCCGGTTACGATTACACGCACCCTGCACTTTATGATACTGCCTATAATACTTACCGCGTAAAGCGCGTGTGGGAAGAGAAGAACACCACAGGCACAGCACCGGCAGGTTTTAACTATGGTACAGAGTATACCGACTCGGCAAGCATACATGCCAGGCAATACGATATTTACGATGGAACACACGGTACACACGTTGTAGGTATAGCAGCAGGCTCGGGTTATGGCGGCGATGCCAACCCTGCACGCTACCGCGGTATGGCCTACAACAGCGATGTGGTATTGGTAGCCATTTACCCAACACTATCGTACTGGTTGGGCACCGGCATGGCCGATATGCTGGATGGGGTTAACTATGTGTTTGCCTACGCACAAAGCGTAGGCAAACCTGCCGTGGCTAACTTAAGCTGGGGTTGTCCGCTGGGCCCGCGCGATGGTAACTCGCTGTTTAGTCAGGGTATGGATAACCTTACCGGTATAGGCAAAGTGTTTGTGCTTTCGGCGGGTAACAACGCGCAAAACAAAGTACATATACAAAAGGCATTTACACCTACCGATATATCGCTGAATACGTTTGTAACCTTTGCCAATGGCTTGCCCGGTGCAACCAACCGGGTAGATGTATGGGGCGATAGCAGCGAAACCTTTTTTATGCGCTACAGCCTGTACAACAACAACACCCGTACCGATAGCAGCGCGTTGATAAGCTTAGATGAAACTACACACTATATAACCCTGCGCGGCAGCGATGGCGATACCTGCTTTATTACCGTAACAAGCGTTAGTAACGAGTATAACGGCAAGCCACACATGCTGCTTGATATTTACAGCAAAACAGCCAACCGCCTGTGCCTGAACGTTACAGCCACCAGCGGCACGGTAGATATGTGGCAGGGCTATGTATACCTTACCAGTGGCTACTACGGCACCTTTACCAAGTTTACATACCCCTGGGCCGCTAACGGCGATAACATTAAGCAGGTAAGCGATATGGTTACTACCCGCTCGGCAATTGGGGTGGCAGCGTACAACACCAAAAACTCGTTTGTAAATATTAATGGTACTACACAAAATTTTCCGGGTACTACTATTGGTGCTATAGCCAGCTTTAGCAGCCACGGCCCCACTGCCGATGAGCGTAACAAACCCGATATTGCAGGGCCGGGCATGGCGGTGGCTTCATCTGTCAGCTCGTTCGATTCATCGTTAATGGCAGGCGGCACCGACCGCAGCCTGGTATGCTACGAGTTTACCTCGCCACGCAATGGCCGAAAGTATAACTATGCGCTGTTTCAGGGTACCAGTATGAGCAGCCCTGCCGTAAGCGGTATAGTAGCGCTGATGTTGCAGGCCAACCCGCAGTTAAGCGCTGCACAGGTAATGGATATACTAAAGCAAACCGCTATTACCGATAACTACACCGGCACCATACCTGCAACAGGCAGTACTACCTGGGGCTATGGCAAGGTAAATGCGTATGCCGCCATACTTAAATCGTTAGAAACTACCGGTATTTATCACCAGCCATCGCCGCTGGCCTGTATGTTGTACCCCAACCCCGGTAATGGCAGCTATGCTATACAATACACCGCGCCGCAGCTACAACAGTTGCAGCTAACGGTAACCGATGCTACCGGCCGTGCAATTATTAACCACAACTGGCAGGTAGCCGCAGGTAATAATACCCTGCCTGTAGATTTAACAACTTACCCGGCAGGCATATACTTTGCCCGGCTGAACAATGCAGGCCAATCGGCTGTTATAAAGATAATTAAACAGTAAGGGCTGTTTTTTTGTAGTGTGTAGAAGCAGGCGCTTGTAGCGGCATTATTAATTATTGCCGTTTTTAGGTGTCTGCTTCTGTTATACACCCATAGCCAATCTATTAGTTTTACTGAACACAATAATTTAACGCATGAGAAACCTGCTATTTACTTTTTGTTTATTGTTTGCCTCGGCAGCTTTGTTTGCCCAAACCTACACAGTAGGTACACGTAGTGTAACCTGGACCGACGCTGCCCGCAGCAATCGCTCGGTAGCTGTAGAGGTTCGCTACCCCGGCACTAACACTACCGTTGCCAGCGATTCGTTTCCGTTTATCGTATTCGGCCACGGCTTTCAAATGACGGGCGATAACTATTACTCAATTTTCGATTCGCTGGTTAAGCGCGGTTATATTGTACTGCTTGCCGGCACCGAAACCAGCCTTTCGCCCAGCCACCCTAATTTCGCTCAGGATTTTATCTTCATCTACAACAAAATTATATCAGAAGGGTACACCAACAGCAGTTCGCCGTTTTACGGCCACATTATAGCCAGGGGCGCCATTGGTGGGCACAGTATGGGCGGTGGTTGCACCGTGCTATCCAGCCAATATGGTACACCGGCTACCTGCTACTTTACCTTTGCAGCAGCTACTACCAATCCTTCATCCATAACAGCTGCCCCTAACCTTAATAAGCCCTATCTGGCTTTTGCCGGCTCCGGCGATTGTATAGCACCACCAGCTACCAACCAGTTGCCTATGTACGATTCATCTAACGCGCCCTGCAAGGTATATGTAAACATTCAAAATGCTTTGCACTGCCAGTTTGGTTCGGGCAACCTACAGTGTAACTTTGGTGAAGGTTTCTCGGGTTGTGCGTCAAGCTCGCTTAGCCGCACGGCACAAATAAGCAAGTCGCTTACTTTCCTTACTCCATACTTAGATTATTACCTTAAGGGCAACTGCGCAGCCTGGCAGCAGTTTGAGGCTGTATATGCCGCTAACACTACCGATGAGTTACGCAGAAGTTGCACCAACACCATACCAACCAACCCGTCGGTTTCGGGTACTACGGTAATATGCCCCGGCAACAGCACTACGCTTACGGCGGCACCAGCCGGTTTTAGCTATAGCTGGAGCAACGGCACCACCACTCAGGCTAACACCGTAAATGCTGCCGGTAATTACAGCGTTGCTATATCTAACGGTGTATGTGCGGTTAGTGCCTCGGCTACTGTTACACAAAGCAGTGGCCCCTCTACCCCAGGCCCTATTACCATGGCCGATACTGTTTGCGATGGTATAGCCAACATTGAAATAGTAACCCCGGTAAGCTTACCAGGCGAGTTTTATATCTGGACTTTACCAGCAGGCTGGAGCATTACCAGTGGCGATAGCACCAATGTTATTTATGCTACTTCGGGTACTACAGGTGGTACAGTATCGGTAGCTATCGGTAATCAGTGCGGTTCATCTCAGGCGGTAAACAAAACAGTTACTGTGGTGCCTTCTAACCTTGGTGCGGCGGGCAATATTACCGGCTATGCCGAGTTATGCCCCGGCCAACAGGTGGCGTACTCTGTCGACCCTGTACAGGGTGCCAGTTCATACGTTTGGACCTTACCACAAGGCTGGACAACCAATGGCAGCAACACCAACATAATTAGTGCTACTAATGGCAGCGCCAGTGGCCTTGTTCAGGTAAGTGCGGCAAATGGTTGTGGTGTTAGCCAGCCGGCTACTTTAAATGTAACAGTGCTTTCTACGCCGGTAATAGGCAACCCGGTAACGGGTCCAGCGCAGGTATGCACAGGTCAACAAGCCCAGTTTAGCATACCTACAGTTGCAGGTGCCAGCGATTACACATGGACCTTACCGGCAGGCTGGCAGTTGGTTTCTCCGGGTAACAGCAACAGTATTACTGCCGTAGCAAACAACGCCGGTACAGTACAGGTAATCGCCGCCAACCAGTGCGGTACCAGTGCT
>JBJOOW010000274.1:0-5961 GCA_046051095.1 Bacteroidota bacterium
TTTAAAATTTTTCATCCCTTCTTTTCTGTAGCTTTAGTGGGGTTATTGTTTACACAATTGCTTTTTCTACAAAGTACATATCTACCTCGCCTTTGTTTTTGGCTTCAATTTTACCGCGGTATACACAGGCAAATTTATCTTTCACCATTTCGTACGTGCCGCCCGAAATATTGATTTTCCCTTCCTGGCCGGCCTGCTGCATACGGGCTGCCATGTTAACGGTATCGCCCCATATATCGTATGCAAATTTGCGTATACCAATTACACCCGCTACCAACTGGCCGGTATGTATACCTATACGAAACTCGAAAGGTATTTTGCCCTGCGCTACGCGCTCGCGGTGTAGTGATTCTATTTCTTTCATAAAATCGAGTGCGGCCTGTACCACCAGGTGCGGGTTAGTTTCGCTTTTAGTAGGTACGCCACCGGCACATACATAGGCATCGCCAATGGTTTTAATTTTCTCTATACCGTACTTTTCAATTACCTTATCAAAGCGCTCGAAGTAGGCATCCAGGCCTTCAATAAGCTGGTCGGGTGTCAGTCGTTCGCTAATACCCGTAAAGTCTTTAATGTCGGCAAACAGCACCGTTGCTTTAGCGTAGTTTTTGGCAGTTGTTTTACCATGGGCTTTTAGCTCGTGCATTACCTCTTCGGGCAAAATGTTTAGCAATAGTTCGTCGCTACGGCGTTTCTCTTCCTGTATTATCCTGTTCTTTTCTTCAAGCTGGCGCAGGGTGCGCTGGCGGCCAATAAACAACACGCCTATTATAGACAGCAGGCTTAGTGAGATAATTGCAACTATAATATACAGGTTGTTTTTAGCTTTTTGTGCGCTTAGCTCAAGCTCCGAAGCTTTAAGCTGTAGCTCCTGTACTTCCTGTTCTTTCTTCAAAATCTTTACGCTATCCTCCTGAAACTGCAGGCGTTCCTGTATACGCTTGTTCTGCATTTCCGATGTCATCAACATCGATTCTGTTTCTGCTAACAGTTTTTTTGCCGAATCGATTTTGGTTTGGGTTTCGGCCAGTTCGCGCTTTTTGTTTTCAAGCTCGGTTTTAGCTGCCGCTGCTTCGCTGCGTGCTCGCTGGGCTTCCTGGCGGGTGGTAGCTATTTCAAAGCTCTTCTGCTGGTTTTCCTGGTTTAGTTTTTTAATCTCTTGTTGCGATGATTGGTTGTTCCATTCATTTTGCTGCTGAATGGTTTTTTGCTCTTCCATCATCTGCTGTTTAAGCCGGCGCATTTCTTCCAGTTGTTTCGCTTTCGAATCGGAACCGGTTTGTGCAAACACCAAAACAGGGGCCATAAAAACGGCCAAAATCAATACAAGGGAGCGTAAGGTAGTATACATGATAAATTAATTCAAATTAAAATTAAGCAATGCCATCCACAAAATACATATCTATCTGGCCTTTGTTTTTGGCTTCTATTTTACCGCGGTAGGTACAGCTGAATTTACCTTTTACCAGTTCGTAGGTAGTACCCGAAATATTGATTTTGCCTTCCTCGCCGTGTTGTTCCATACGGGCGGCAATATTTACGGTATCGCCCCATATATCGTAGGCAAATTTACGCAGGCCAACAATACCGGCAATAAGCGGACCGGTGTGTATGCCCACCCGAACATCGAAATACACCCCACCAGTTTTTTCGCGTTGCTGCTTGGTGCGTTTTACAAAATCCTGCATCTCCAGGGCTGCACTTATTACGTAGTAGGCGTTATCTATATCTGCTTTAGGCAGTCCACCTACACAAAGGTAGGCATCGCCAATGGTTTTTATCTTTTCTATTTTGTACTTGCCTACTATCTCGTCAAAATTTTTGAAATAGTAATCAATCTCTGCCACCAGCTGGTCTGGTGTAAGTTTTTCGGCAGCACCCGTAAAGTTTTTAATATCGGCAAACAACACGGTTGCCATGTCGTAATTTTTGGCGGTGCTTCTGCCGCTTTCTTTCAGCTCGTTTGCAACCTCGGCAGGCAAAATGTTTAACAGCAGCTCGTCCGATTTTTTCTTTTCAGCGGCAATCAGTCGGGTATCTTTACGTTTTTGTACAAAGGCAAATACTGCCAATGCAGCTATAACTGCCAATAGCCCCAGCCCTATGAACGATGTTTTCTTAATCAGTTTCTGCTTATCTATCTCTGCCTTTGCTTGTGCTTCTCTTTTCTCCTGAATAGCGCGGGCTATTTCGCGCTCTTTTTCAAAGCTTGCCTGTAACTCAAGCTGGGTCATTTTTTTTGCCAGGTCCTTAGTGTGCGTAGCTTCGGATAGTTCGTAAAATTTTACGTGGTAATCTAACGCTTTACCCTTATCGCCTTTATATAAATAGGCGTAATAAAGTGCTTCGGCAGCGCTACGCTCAAGGTCGGTTTCGCCTTTCTCTTTACCCTCTTGCATCGATAGCTTGGCTAAATCGATTGCCAGATCGTATTGCCTGTCGCTTAGTAGTATAAGGCACATTAGCAGGCGGCTATGGCTAAACGACGACATAGAACCCGTCTCCTGAAAAATATCCATGGCCGCGGTTATATTTTTCATGGCTGTTTTAGGGTCGTTTTTATCGTAGTATACCGATGCTATTTGTTGCAGGCAGCTTGCTTTGTTGTTCAGGTTACCGGCTTGTTCAGATAGTTGCAGGGCTTCATTATACTTTGCCAGTGCAGCATCCAGTTTACCTTTTTTGTAATCCTGGTTAGCTAAATCGAAAGTAACAGTACCAAACCACTCGATAAAGTTTGCCTCTTTGGCTACCGCCAGCGACTGGTTGTAATGCTCCAGTGCTTTATCGTTTTCGCCCAGTGCTTCGTAAATAGATGCTTTACCATCCAGGGCGCGGGCCATGTTGCGCTTATCGTTAATTTTTTCGGCTAACACCAATGCATTTTGGTAATGCTCCAGTGCTTTTGCATAGTCGCCCTGGTTAAGCTCCAGGTTGGCCAGCCAGTAACGGCTAAAAGCGAGCGATGAAGTATCGTGCGCCTGCTGGCTTAATGCTTCGGCCTGCGATATAAAGGTGCGTGCTTTTGCATAATCGTCTACCTTATAGTGCGCTATACCTATCAGCGCTACCGATTTGGCTAACCCTTTTTGGTAGTTGATACTTTCCGCTGCCTGGCGGGCAGTTTCGGCAATGGTTAAGCTCTCGCGGGGCTTTTGATTAAGCATCGCTTCTGCTTTTTGGTTTAGCTGGTCTACGTCAGTTTCTTTCTGTGCGTGGGCAAAACTTAAAAACAATATAAGGGTAAGTATAAGGGTAGTGGTTTTCCTCATCAACCTGATTTGAAGTCAATATAAAAACAAATAAGAATTAAGCAAAAACGAAAGGCCATGTACTACTAATGTAGAAAAGCTATTACCTATTGTAGTAACAATATAATAGCACTACTCTTCATCTTTCTTTATCTTCAGGTTTACCAGTTCTATTCTTTTATCCGAAGCTTTAAGTACTTTAATGTGAAAGCCATTCAGGTCTATTACCGTGCCGGCCTCGGGTATATCTTCAAAACCGCTGATGATATAACCCGAAAGGGTAGAGTATTCGCCTTCGGGTATTTCCAGCCCAAACTCCTGGTTAAGGTAATCTACCTCTAACCTTCCTGCTAATACATATTCCGTATCCGATACTTTCTTTTCAGTCAAAATCTCTTCATCGTGTTCATCCTGTATATCGCCGAAAATCTCTTCCATCAGGTCTTCCAGTGTAATAATACCAGCGGTGCCACCGTATTCATCTACTACCCAGGCCATGCTTTTTTTATCGCGTATAAACTGTAGCATCAGGTCGCGCGCGGTCATGGTTTCGGGTATTACCATTATAGGGCGTATTAACTGGCGGAACGAACGCTCGGCGCGCAGCATATCAAAGTGGTGTACATAACCCGATATACGGTCAATATTATCCTCGTATACCAGTATGCGCGATAGCTTTGTATCTACAAACATTTTACGCAGTGCTTCTATGCCCTCGCTAATCTCAATAGCCTGTATTTCGGGGCGTGGTACCATGCTGCTGCGTACTTTCACATCTTTAAGGTACAGGGCTTTTTCAAATATCTCCGAGTTAAGGTGGTCTGCTTCGTCTTTACCATCGCTATCGGTAACGGCCGTTTCTTTAACCAGGTATTCCAGGTCTTCTTTAGTAAAGGCCTGTTTGCTTTCTACCAAATCGGACCCTACTACCAGTTTAATAAGCTTGCGCGATAGCCAGTGAAACAAGTCGGCCAGTGGTTTAAGCAAAAAGTAAATGGCCTGCATAGGGTAAGCAAACAACAGCAGGGTTTGGTCGCTGTTTACCCTGAAAAGTATTTTAGGTATCAGCTCGCCAAAAATAAGGATAACAAACGTGGTAAAAATGGTTTGTATAACCAGCAGGCCTATCTCGCTTTGCGGCAGTGCCGGAAAATGTTCGTGCGTTAAATAGTTGGCAGTAACACTACCAAACAACACCAGCGATATGTTTAACCCTATCAGCATAGTACTGATAAAGCGGCCGGGGTTTTGATTAAAAAACGAAATTATTTTACCGCGCGACGAGCCCTTTTCCTTCATCAGCTCTACACGTAATTTGTTGGCCGATACAAAGGCAGTTTCTATACCGGCAAAAAATGCGATAAACAACAGGGCTATTAAAATACCAAAGGGTTCCATTACTTTTTAGGGTTCGCTTTTTTCTCGTTCTCTTCTATCATACGTTCGCGGAAACGGCGTTGCCCGCGAATGTTGTACCATATAAGTATACAAAACAATCCGCAGAAAAACGGAAAGTATACCCGGTTATCGAACGTGCGCATGGTTACCAGGTTGTATATAGCTACCACAAAGGCCAGCACACATACGGCTATCCAGGCTTTTTCGAAGTACTGAAGAATTTTCATAGCTGCGAATGTAAGTATTAGTAACGAAACCGGCTTGTTGCTTATACCATAAGCTAACAGCTATAGTTATACGGTGTAAAATGTACTATCCTTGCCCCGCTAAAACTACATGTTATGGATGAGCAGAAAAAAGTAACCCCTGTACGCGCCCTGGGCGAGTTCGGCTTGATTGACCGCCTTACCAGCGGCCTGCAACTGGTTAACCCCGAAAGCAAAACCGGCGTGGGCGATGATGCAGCTGTTATAGACAGCGGCAATATGCAAACCGTGGTTACTACCGACCTGCTGGTAGAAGGAATACACTTTGATATAATGTACACCCCGCTAAAGCACCTGGGCTATAAAAGCGTGGTGGCAAACCTTAGCGATATATATGCCATGAACGCGCAGCCTAAGCAAATTACCGTATCGCTGGCTATATCATCGCGGTATACGGTAGAGGCGCTGGAAGAACTATACGAAGGCATTAAGCTGGCCTGCAAATATTATAAGGTAGACCTGGTGGGTGGCGATACTACCTCCTCTACATCGGGCCTGGTAATATCGGTTACGGCTATTGGTGTGGCTACTGCCGATGACCTTGTTTACCGCAGCGGCGCCAAAGTTGGCGACCTTATTTGCGTAACCGGCGACCTTGGCGGCGCTTACCTTGGCCTGCAGATACTGGAGCGCGAAAAGCGCCTGTACCTGGAGCACCCCGAAATACAACCCGACCTGGAGAACGCCGACTACCTGATTGGCCGACAGCTTAAACCCGAAGCCCGCCGCGATGTGATTGACTACTTTAAAGAGATGGGCCTGAAACCCACTGCCATGATGGACCTGAGCGATGGACTTTCATCTGATATATTCCACCTGTGTAAGCAGAGCGGTGTAGGCTGCCAGATAGAAGAAGCCCGTGTACCGGTTAGCGAAGACACGTACAACATGGCCCTTAAGTTTAACCTTGACCCTATTACCTGTGCCCTTAACGGTGGCGAAGATTACGAACTGCTGTTTACCATAGAGCCCGAAGACGAAACCAAGCTGGCCGAAGATGCTACCTTCTCTATAATAGGTACCATTACCCAGTCCGAAGAAGGCTG
>JBJOOW010000275.1:0-5924 GCA_046051095.1 Bacteroidota bacterium
ACCATGCATACAGCCGTGTTTGATACGGTTAGCGTGGGCTGGGCCAGTGTAAACCTGTTGCCGCCTTTTACCACACCAATAGCTATTGATGCCCACCGGGGTGGTAAACACTTTGAAGGGGTGCATGATTCTATATATGTAAGAGCCTTTGTGTTTAAACAGAATGGTCAGAAGGTTGCCTACATATCTGCCGATTTACTGATTATACCGCCATCGGTTACCCGTATGTTCGATACCCTGTTGGCTAAGCAGGGCTACAACACCAGCAATATTTACTTTACTGCCACGCACACACATACCAGCATAGGTGGTTGGTACAACTCGGTAGTAGGTGAAATTTTTGCAGGCAAGTATGATGAACGGGTGCCGGCTTTTATTGCAAATAGTATTTCCAATGCTATACTGGCAGCAGAAAAAAAATGTTCGCCAACACGTATTGGTTTTGCCGCTTACCCAACCAGTAAGCTGGTGGTTAACCGCTTGATTACCGAGATGGCACATTTGCCCGATTCGCTGGGAGAGGTAGATTCGAAACTACGTGTGGTTAAGTTTGAAAAGCCAACGGGTGAGAAGGCGGCCATTATTACCTTCTCGGCGCACAATACCGTTTTTCACGAAAACCTGATGCGCCTTTCGGGCGACTGGTGTAGCTTGCTGATGCGTAAGCTAAACAACAACGGCAAAACAGGTTTTGCCTGTTTTAGTGCGGGTGCCGTTGGTAGCCATGGCCCATACAAAGCCACAACAGACCAAGAGGCCGAAGCCCGGTATATGGCTAACGGTGTAGCTGCCATTGTAGAGGCCGGCTTTGATAGTATTGCGACCGACTATGTAGCTCAACTTAATATGCTGCATGTGCCGTTGTATTTACGTCAGCCTAATTTGCGAGTAGCACAGGGCGTTGTTATAAGGCCCTGGTTATTTAAAAAGCTGTTTGGTGATGAGAAAAACTATATAAATACACTTACCGTTGGCGATGTAGTGTTTGCCGGAACACCCTGCGATTTTAGTGGCGAGCTGGTAAACGAGCTGGATTCGGTGGCAAATGGTAAAGGCCGCAGGCTTATTGTTACAAGTTTTAACGGAGGTTATATTGGCTATATTACGGATAGTCGCAGGTATAAGCTAAATACCTACGAAACCCGTACCATGGGCTGGTTTGGCTATGGCACCGGCGATTATATCAATGATATTATAGCCCGGTTAATATCAACGCAATAAGCGTGATGTTAAATATTTAACATTGTGTTAAAGCATTGCTGTTGTATAGTATCGGTTACAGGTGTGGGTAACAAATGCTTCATATATGCGTTAATATTTTTTTATACGGTAGCTGGTATATATTTTAGGGCTACCCTATCCCCATGAATGCCGAGCAACTACTTAAGCAGGTAATGATTAACCGTGGGTTAATCATTCGTAAAAACGATGATGCATTTCACCACCTCGAAACGCTGGAGAATGATTATTTGCATTTAATGAATGATGAAATTGCCCTTGCAATTGCGCTTAATCATTCGTTGGTACACTTAGTACATCATGCCAATTATGCAGCAGCTATAGATAACTCGCTATTAGCCATTGACCGGTTTGCCAATACCACTAAAAAGAATGCATTGGCGTTGCATCTTAAAATGGCAGGTGTGTGCTATTCCAGCATGGGCGACTTTGATTTAGGCGAGCGCTATTTGCTGGAAGCACTTGATACCATTAATTCGGATGAGAAGCCCAACATAGCTGCCAAATCGGATATCTACCATTCGCTGGCTATGTCATACGATTTTCGCGAACCAACTAACAGTAACATAGCCCACTATCTAAACAAGGCAATTGAATTGTTGGATCCGGAAAGTGATGCTGAGCGCCTGGCTAATTGTGTTATGGGCTTAGGTAATTACTATAATAATATTGAAAAGAATGAGGATGCGCTTACACAGTATAAAATAGCACTGGAAGTATTTGAGAGACTATACCGGTTGGGAAGTATGGCTAATTGTTATAGTAACCTGGGTAGTGTTTATGTAAAGCTGAACGAACTTGAGCAAGGGGAGTATTACTTAAATAAGGCATTAGAGTTAAGGTTGAAATTCGGATCGCCCGATGAGCTGGCCATTTCTTATTTTAACACAGCCATTCTGTATAAACAACAAAATAAAATTGAAGACAGTGAAGCTTATTTGCTTAAAACCTTGCAGATTTTGGAGCAATCGGGCAATAAGCCTTTTATACAAAGGGTTAACGACCGGCTGGATGAGTTGAACAGAATTAAGAGCGAAATGGGAATAACATAGTGCCCTTTGGTAAATAATGCATGAAATGGATAGTGATGATATTGTAAGGAAAATAAAGCTTAACCGCGAACAGATTGTACGTAACAACGAGGCTGCTATACAGGCGTTTTGGTTGCTTAAAAATGAGTGTGAGAATATTGTTGATGAGGAGATAAAGCTGAATATTACACTAAGCGAAGCATTGTATTTGTTTCAGGCAAAATCTGACTACCGGAAATCAATTGATATATCTCAGGAAGTTTTGGAGCGTTACCCTGGCTCTATCTACAAGAATGTAGTTGCCATGCTTTTGCGAAACATTGGGCAGTGTTACGCTTATTTGGGTGAGTACGACCTGGCCGAGCGCTTTTTGCAAGAGGCTATAGATAACCTGGATAAAACCGATGCCATGTTTAATGCCAATAAGGCACTTATATTGAACAGCATGGCTATGACCTGCGAGTTTAAAGGAGCCGATTATGAGAAGGCAATCAATTACCTGAACGAAGCAATGATGCTGCTTAGTGGTGATAATGACGCTGTAAAACGAGCCAATTGTTTGATGGGATTGGGAAACCTGTACAATACACTTAATAACGTGCCAAAGGCACTTGATAAATACCTGCAGGCTGCCGAAATATTTGAAGCAACGCAAGAACTTGGCAATATAGCTGCTACATACTCTAACATAGCTAACTGCTATCTTAAAATGAACGAGTTTGAGTTGTGCGAAAGCAACCACAATAAAGCACTTGATATACGAATGCGTCTTGGGGCGCCCTATCCGTTAGGCATATCGTATTTTAACCTGGGCACCTTTTATAAAATAACCGGCGATTACGAGCAGGCGTATCATTTTTTACATACCGCTCTTGCACTGGTAAAAGAAGTAAACAACGCACCTTTTATTGCAGAAATTATTGAAGAGCTTGATGCTGTTGACCAACTGGCAAAAAACAGGCGTTCCAAATAATTGTACCGGCAGGTGTTGATTATATTATTAGCACCGGTAGTTCGTAAAGTGAAAATCTGTACTTACTTTTAACATTGGCAATACCCCTAAGCATTAATGACCCCCGATCAACTACTTAAACAAATAAGGATAAACCGCGAGTTAATTGTAAGCAATAACCTGCATGCCTACGAGCATTTGCAAATGCTTAAAGCAGATTATATGCACCTGGCTAACGAGGAGATTATTCTTAGCTTGGAGCTTAATAATACCCTGGCCGAAATTTACTACCACTCCAACTATTCGGCAGCGCTCGAAAATTCGTTACGTGTTGTACGCATGTATCCTTCTACCACACATACAGATCTTTTATCGCTGCATTATAAGCATATAGGTTTTTGTTACAGTAATATGGGCGACTTTGCTGCTGCCGAAAAAAGCCTTTTGAATGCACTTGCCTGTACCGAACCTGACAACCCTTCGCATTTGATGATACGCTCGGATATTTACCATACCTTGGCCATGAACCATGAAATGATAGAGGAGGGTAGCCCTAAATCTATTGAGTATCTGCAATATGCTATGGAGGGGCTGGATGAAGTTGCACATGCCGATAAAATTGCAAACTGCCAGATGGGCATGGGTAACGTGTATAACAACATGGAGAAAGTGGAGCAGGCTTTGGAGTACTACCTGCAGGCCGTGGCAACGTTTGAGCACAGCTTTAAGCTATCCAATATGGCATCGGCGTATAGTAACATAGGCAACTGTTACATAAAACTGGGTGAGCTGGATAAGGCTGAAATGTATCTTGAAAAGTCGCTTGAGTTGAGGGCTAAATTTGCCTCGCCGGATGACTTAAGTATATCGTACTACAACCTGGCTATAGTTTATAAGGAGCGTAAACAATACGAACGAGCCAAAGATTACCTTTTAAAAGCCCGCACTATACTTGAGCAGGCTGGTGCCAAACCTTATATTGCCGAGGTGAACGACCGGTTAGCCGAGTTGGAAATGCTTGCTTCCAATGCGGCTGTTAAGTGGCGGTAAGTTAATTTATTGTTACCAGCGGGGTGTTTTTTATCAATTCGGCATGCCGGGTTGCTGGCTTTTTTGCATTAATAAATTTGTTGTTACATTTAAGTAACCGAAACAGAACCCCACCCATGCGGAATATAGTAGCCCTGTTTATATTGGTATTGTTTGCAGCATCGTGCAATAAAACCGAAGATGTAACTATAAAAAATAATGTACCACCACCCGATGGTACTATCGACTCATCTACCCTAACCATATATGTAAACAAGGCCTACATTAATTTGTTGGGCCGCGAGCCACGGCCCGAAGAAAAAAGTGCCGGCCTTACAATTTTGCGCCAGCACAGTTTTTCTAAAGACGACCGGGCTGCATTTGTAAGTACATTATTCAGTAATACTGAGTACACACTTAACTTATATAACGTTGCCAATGCCGAGTATCTGCGTAACCTGGATTCGTTGGAGATAGAGCAGCAGTTGTATTTGTTTAACTATTTGCTTACACAGCCAGAGTATGCCCCTTTTTACGATGTGCTGAATTTTGAAATTAAGCGGGTTGATACCTTGAAGATGGTGTTGCCGGGTATGCTTGCAGGCACTGTAGATTATAAGCTGATGCTTAAGAGAATGGTGAACAATTATTTCTACGACCAGATAAATATGGGTACAGAGAATTTTGTGGTAAGTACTTATCAGAGTTTTTTGTTCCGTTACCCTACCGATGGCGAGTTGGCCGCCGGTAAGCAAATGGTAGATGGTGGTTTAACTACAGTTTTTTTAAAGCAGGGTAAGTCGAAAAACGATTACCTGAACATATTTTTTGATACGGATGATTATTATGAAGGGCAGGTAAGATTTGTATTTAAAAAGTACCTTTTCCGCGAGCCCACGCCTGCCGAGATATACCAATACGCCGGTATTTACAAAACAACCAACAGCTTTAAAGAGCTTCAAAAGGCAGTATTTGTTTTAGATGAATATGCCGGACTATAACCGTATAAAACTATTTGTATGAATATCCGATTTCTGTTAGGCAGTGCTATTGTTTTACTTTTACTGTTGCCCGGCTGCAGTAAAGAAAAACGGTACATATACGAAGTGGAGCCTCAGCAACTGTATGAGAACGCTGCACAAAAGCAATACCTTAAAACTACCGATCAGTTTATTTCTATTGCCTATACACACCTGTTTAATGTATCTATTACCAACAACCAGTTAACCCAGTATAACGTGGCGTTAATGTCGTTGGGCGATAAAGCCACCATACAGGATATGATTATTAAAAGTTTGATTAATAAATCCGGTGTTCAAATACCTGCCGATGCTGCCATGCGCGCAGATATACCTGTATTTGTAGAACAGACCTACCTGCGCTTGTTTAACCGTAAACCTAACGAGTTTGAAGCCTGGAAGATGAAGGACCTGATAGAAAAAAAAGCTGATATATCGCCCAAGATGATTTATTATTCGATGATGACCAGTAACGAGTACCGGTATTATTAAAACACGTAACGCAACACTGTATTATGAAACGTAAAGAGTTTATTAGAAATGCTGCCCTTACAGCTGCCGGTAGTATGGTTGTGCCCTATATTTTACCAAGTGGCCGCCTGTTTGCGGCTACCGGTTCGCGCAGGGCTAACCACGTGGTATTTTGCCTGTTTG
>JBJOOW010000276.1:0-7032 GCA_046051095.1 Bacteroidota bacterium
AGAGAGTTGACAGGAGAGTAGCTATACCGGCTTAAAAGCAAACAGCCACACAATTTGTTGTGTGGCTGTTTGCGTATAGTTACCTGTTATAGATTATGCAACCTTGCGGTGGCCTACCCAAACAAAGCGCTTGTTTACATACTCCGGGTTAGTGAACGATGCATTACCGGCAGGGTTGCCACCAGTAACGTGGAAATCGCTAAAGCCGGCGTGCTGGTTAACCCATATCATACCGGTAAGGTTTAGCGATACCGGAGCGAATACGCTCTCCAGTTCTTCGGTAATGGTAGCGGCAGTTTCTTCGTTGGTAGAGTAAGCGCTGAACGTAATGGCGCCATGTTTTTCGGCCAGTTGCTTAGCCAGCTCTATACTTTGTGCTGTATCTTTTGTTTTAATAATAAGCACTATAGGGCCAAACAATTCTTCCTGATAAATGCCGCTGTCCTTAGCATCTACTTCTACTACTACCGGCGAGCAGGTGCGTGCCTCCGGAAACTCGGCGTTGGCAATAGCTTTAGGTTCAAGTAATACAGTAGCATCAAAATCTTTTACCGAGTTGGCACGTTTAACAGTAGCCGGGTTTTGTATAGCACCCAGTGTGCCGGGGCCCATTTGCGGGTGGTTGGCAATACCAGCAATAGCATCTACCAATGCTTTTTTTACATCATCGTAAGGTATTACAGTATCGCCCTGTTTAATGCCGCCAGCTGGTATAAAAAAGTTTTGCGGGGCAGTACACATTTGTCCGCTATATAACGATACAGCAAATGCCAGGTTTTGTACTACCGGCTTAAGGTCGGCAACCGAATCCAGTATTACCGAGTTTACACCGGCTTTTTCTGTAAAGGTTACTTTACCAGGTATCGACTCTACATACGAACCAAAGGCAGAGCCACCGGTATAGTCAATCAGTTTAACTAACGGGTGTTCGGCCAGTTGTTTAGTTATAAGTTTATCGCTGGTATCGGCAGCTAACTGGCATACGTTGGTATCTATACCTTTAGCCTGCAGGGCCGCCTGTATTTCGGCTACTACTATGGCAATAGCATAAATAGATTTTGGATGTGGTTTTACTATCACCGTATTACCGGTAATAAGCGAGGCGAACAGGCCGGGAACTGAGTTCCAGGTAGGGAAGGTGCTGCAGCCAATTACCAGGCCAATGCCTTTAGGTATTGGTTTAAATTGCTTTTGCAATACCACGTTTACTTTGCCCATGGGTTTATCCCAGGTTACATTTAAAGGGAAACGGGTAAGCTCTTCGTAGCCTAGTGCCAATGCCTCCAGCGCACGGTCGCTGGCGTGTGGACCGCTGGCCTGAAAACTCATTACAAAGCTTTGTCCGGTAGTATGCTGTGTGGCATAGGCTATTTCGAAAAAGCGGTATTTAATGCGCTCCAGTGCATCTACCAGTATTTCGGCACGTTGTTCTACGCTTACGTTTTTCCAGGTGCTGAAAGCGCGGCCAGCGCGCACTATCAGGGTGTCGGTTTCAAATATAGGGTAAGTAATGCCCAGTGCTTTACCGGTGTATGGCGAAACCTCTTCGCCGGCCCAGCCGGTAGGGTTTTGCTGCAACAGGCCGGCAAACTGTTTGCCTAACTGGTTGTTGTAGGCTTCATGGCCTTTGCCGGGTGCATCTTCGCCATAGGTCTTAGGGCTATCGGGGTATTGTGCGTAAAATGTACGTGCGTGAATAGCCTTAATGGCATTGTCAATTATTTCTTTGTAGTTAACTGCTGCTACAGATGACATAAACGGATTTTTTGTGTGTTTCGGAAAATTGAGTACGTGAAAATAGAAAAAGGCGGGAATTGCAAGGGCGGGTTTAATACCACCCCCAATGCCCGATAATTAACAATGTTGTATAGCGCTAAACAGATAGATATTAAGGCATTAATACTGTCTTAATACCACATGCGAGTCTTTATCTGAATACAGGGTAAGTTGCTTGCCTTTAACCTCGTATGTTTTGGCGGCTGAAAGCAGGTTGTTTACTATAGCCTCCATTACGTTGCCCTGGTCCAGACAACGCATTTTTGTAAAGGCCAGCTCGCCGATGGTAATGTTTTTGCCCAGTGCGTTTAGGGTGCCTTTAAACCTGTTGCAAACTCCGTGGCCGGTTACTTTGCCATTGGTTACATCCAGCATAATGTAAACCGAAGTGTCGCGCAGCCACATGTTGGTGCCACCATCGTACAGGTTGTATACCACCCATTTTTTACCCTCTAATTTTACAGCAGGGTTGTAGCCGGTGTTTTTTTTAGATAGTACCTTAACCAGTGTTTGTTTACCGGTTAGTTTATCGGTGCCTATTTTAAGCTTGTACTCGTAGCCTTCTTCGTAAGTAAAGCCGGTAATAACAGCTGTAGTGGCCTGCCATGTGGCGCTTTTTTTAGCCTTTACCTGTATGCACTCGTTGGTGTCGCACAGGGCAAACCTATCGGCCACATATAAGGTGCTTTTGGTTTGGGCAAACGTGCATAGCGAGATAAGGGTAAGGCAGATGGATATGAGGTGTTTCATTATACAAATTGAGAGACTAAAATATTATTAGTAGCCAATGCCACAAATGGTATTAAGGGTAATTAACTCAAAAGGGATTATTGAACTCTATACCTTGTTATTAACCCTAACCAACAGCCACACACCCCGTCCCGCTCAAAGCAGCGGGACACCCCTCTCGAGAGGGGAAAATACAAAACAGCCTTAGCGCATTTGCTTTCTGGTTTAAAGGCGCCAACATGGCGTATCTACACAGTAGCTTTGGCGGGTTGCAGGGCTTCTACCTCTACCTGGTTGCGCAGTATATCGTCCAGCGTTTCGCGCTGGCGGATGAGGTAGTCTTTACCTTTGTAAATCATAACCTCGGCGGGGCGGAAACGCGAGTTGTAGTTAGAGCTCATGGTAAAGCCATAGGCACCGGCGTTCTGAAAAGCAATAATATCGCCTTCGCGCACTTCGCTTATTTTACGGTCCCAGCCAAAGGTATCGGTTTCGCATATGTAGCCAACCACGGTGTAAATACGCTGCGTACCGGTGGGGTTGCTTACGTTTACCATGTGGTGGTACGAGTTATAGAACATAGGGCGTATAAGGTGGTTAAGGCCGCTATCTACCCCTACAAACACGGTTGCAGTGGTTTGTTTAATAACGTTAACCTTGGCCAGAAACGTACCGCTTTGGCTTACCAGAAACTTACCCGGTTCGAAATACAGTTCAAGTTCGCGGCCATATGTTTTGCAAAAGCCGTTGAATTTTTCGGTAAGCTTGGCGCCTACTTCCTGTATATCGGTGTAGTAGTCGTCGGGTTTGTAAGGTACTTTAAAGCCGCTGCCAAAATCTATAAACTCCAGGTCGGGGAAATGCTCGGTTACCTCGAACAATATATCGGCTGCGCGAAGAAAAACATCTACATCCAGTATATCGCTGCCGGTGTGCATGTGCAGACCATTTACGCGTATGTTACCGGCCTTTATAACCCGCTCCAGGTGGCGCATTTGGTAAATAGAGATACCAAATTTAGAATCGATGTGGCCGGTAGAGATGTTGATGTTGCCACCCGCCATTACGTGCGGATTAATGCGCACGCATACCGGCACGGTAGAGCCATATTTATGTCCAAACTGTTCCAGTATCGATATGTTATCGATGTTTATCTGCACGCCTTCTTTTACAGCCAGTTCAATCTCTTCCAGCGATACGCAGTTAGGGGTGTAGATGATATCTTTAGGGTTAAAACCTGCCTGCAGGCCTACCCAAACTTCCTGTATAGATACGGTATCGAGCCCGGCACCCAGGCTGCGGAAAAAGCGTAAAACGTTTATGTTGTTAAGTGCCTTGCAGGCAAACTTAATACGGGTGTTGGCGCCACTAAAAGCGGTTTTTAACTGGGTGTACTGGCGCTCCATAATGGCAGTGTCGTACACGTACAGCGGGGTGTCGTATTTTTCGCATAGCTGCGATACGGGGATGCCACCAATTTCATACACTCCGTTGTTCAACTGAATCATAACGTTTTAATTTTTTTAGGAACGGCGAATATAAGCGCTACGCGGGAAAAACTAAAAACCAATACATGGTTAACCACATAGGAACATAGAAAAGCAAAAATACAAGGATGGCTAATAATACCTTTGCTATGAATGTGCCTCAGAAAACATAGAGAACCACAATGCCTTCCTATTGTTCTCTATGTACACTTTTTAATGAGTGTGGTCGGCAAATCCGGGCTATTTTATTCTGCCGTTCTATGTGCCTTATGTTTTCTATGTGGTAAAAAACTAAAAACCAATAAATGGTTAACCACATAGGAACATAGAAAGGCAAAATACCAGAGTAACTAAGCTGGCTTTGCCAGAGTAAAAGGTGACATAGAAAACAGTAGAAAGGCAAGTACAGTAAAAGCAGTTTAACGCAAAGTATACGAAGTAAACAGCCCGCAAAGGGCGCAAAAGAATGCATTGCTTTGCGGTTCTTTGCGATAACCTTTGTGGCCTTTGCGTTAAAAAGTATTTGGTTGTTAGTTACCTAACTCCCTTGCCCGGTTAAAGGCGGCCTCACCCATCTGCCTTCGGCATCTTCCCTCTCCTAAAGGAGAGGGAAGAACATAGTAGCATATTTTGTGAGTAGTAATGAAAGTATGAAAACTGTTTATAGTAGCCATAAAGCAAGCCGCAGGCTAAACAGTGTTTAATTTGGAATTAATTACCTAATTCTCTTGCCCGGTTAAACGCTGCAAACAGGGCTTCTTCAATATTGGCATCTACGGTGTAGCCTTTCATTACTTTTAGTGCAGCCTCGGTGGTACCGCCTTTGCTGGCTACGCGGGCTATCCACTCGTTGCAGGTAAGGTCGCTTTGGTTGTGCAGGTGTACGGCGCCCATAAACGTTTGGTTAACCAGCAACTCGGACTGGCTAAGGGTAAAGCCCAGCTTAACGCCGGTTTGTATCATGGCCTCCATAAAGTAGTACACGTAAGCAGGGCCGCTGCCCGATATAGCTGTGGCGGCATCTATCTTGCCTTCATCTTCTACGTAAATAGATTTGCCAGTGGTGTTTATCAGGTTTTGCATAATAAACAGCTCCTTTTTATCAATATCTATGGCCGATGTAAACACCGTCATGCCCATGCCAATTTGCGAGGGCAGGTTAGGCATGGCGCGTACTATTTTGGGTGTGCCTATGGCATCGTAAATGCTGCCTATGGTAATACCGGCCATAATAGAAAGCACCAGTTGGTGCGGCTTAACGTAGGGGGCAATTTGCCTGCCCAGGGTGGCAAAATCCTGCGGCTTTACAGCCAGTATAATAATATCGGTGTGGGCTATAAACTCGCCAGGCTGCTGGCGTACGTTGCCCTGCGGTATCTCTTTAATGCTATCTACACTACCGGCGCTGCGCTCCAGCACGTATAAATCGGTAGGGTTAATAAAACGCGAGGCCAGAAAACTGCGTGCGTAGGTTTTGCCCATATTACCTGCACCGGCTATTAAAACTTTCATAGTGTAAAATTGAGCGGCGAATGTAAGTAATTAGCTGATGAAGACGGGCGTGCAAAAATGCTTTTACCAAATAGCAATATAAGAGATATAAAACAGCCAGATGCTGTTAGCGTTACAGCGTATGGGAAATACAAATGGTGTATAGGAAATAGTAGAAAGATAGAAAACAAGTTACGTTCAGCCCCATGTGTAAAGAAAATAAGCATGGCGGCACCCTGCTGTGAATATATAACAAGTATATTTGATTGGCCGCGGGGGTAATTTGGCATTACAAATGCCTGACCGTTTACATCCTCGTCCCCTGGCTCGAGCCCAGCTACAGACGAGGACGAGTTGGAAATACAGATGGTGTATAGGAAACAGTAGAAAGGCAGAAAACAAGTTACGTTCAGCCGCATATGTAAAGAAAATAAGCATGGCGGGCCCCTGCTGTGAATATATAACAGGTATATTTGATTGGCCGCGGGGTCCTTCTTTGCAAAGGCCTGGCTTAAGCGACCCCGCTGATGCATAAAAAAATATGTATATAAAGGTTATTCTCTCATTTATTTTTCTTTTTACTATAAGTGTACTAGTTATTGCGCTTTTTTTTCTGCGTACAAGCTTGGATCTAAAAAACAACGGTGTAAAAACTACCGCCACAGTAACAGAAATAATAAATGCCAAAGGAAAAGGTATTAAAGGTTCAGGTGGGGGAATCTATTATAAGTATGAATTTATTTCTACTGATTCAATTAAATATGAAGGATTAAATACTAATCACATTTATCTAGGGAAAAAATATTCCTTAGGAGATAAAGTAAATATCTTTTATAGCTCAGTAAATCCATATCGTAATAGAATTGACTCATTTGATGAATTATTTCTACTGCCATTAGCGTCAGGGATAATATCCATAATAGTGCTTGTGTTTTTTTTGAGTTTATATTTCAACTATGGTAGGTGTTTTGCCCCAGCGGGGTCTCCGCTAAAGAAATAAACATGGCGGGACCCTACTGTGAATATATAACAAGTATATTTGATTAGCTGTGGGTGTAATTTGGCATTACAAATGCCTGACCGTTTACATCCTCGTCCCCTGGCTCGGGCCCGGCTACAGACGAGGACGAGTTGGGAAACCTATTGCTTATCAAATTTTACTGTTGTGATTAATCGGTTTATTTGCCAAAGAGATGCAAAATAAAAACCAGGTGCATAACTCGAAATATTGATTTTTTGTAAATTACTAAAGGACAATTGTCTCTCTTGAATAACTTGACCAACTGAATTTGTAATAACTAATACTAAATCATTCATTTCAGCTCCATTCAGATCAATAGTTAGCTCATCCTTGACTGGATTAGGAAACATCTTTATCTCATTTCTCCCTCTGATTCTCTCGATAGCAGTCCCTATATTAACTGGATTGCCCCAACGTTCTACTCCTTTACTATAGTAGACCAACTCCAATTTCCAGTTTTCTAGCGGATTATTGATCCCACCTTCGCCATTGGTCGTCTGCATATAAAAAAGTCCTAGTCCGGTAACA
>JBJOOW010000277.1:0-6641 GCA_046051095.1 Bacteroidota bacterium
TATTAAGCCTGCCTGATGTTTTACATACAGGTTGTTTACCATGCCGGGATTTGTATTTACCCAATCGGTATAATTACTTAATTGTTTTTCCATTTGCCCGTTGTAGTAAGTTGTATATAATAGTTGGTGTAACCTGTTGCGGGCAGTACTATCAGATACGTTGCCAAAAAAGCCAGTATACCAGGTAGCCGCATCGGTGGCGTTATCTACTAAAAAGTATTTGCTGTATAGTAAAAATAGATTGGTAGGGTAGTTGGTGTTGTAAAATGCAGTATTGTTAAACGCATTTGCATTTAGTAAATGTGTTTTGTAATAATAGCTATCTGCCTTTTTGGGAGGGGTGCCAACAGCAAATGCCTGAGTAAGTGTATTGGCTGTAAATGTGCCCTTGTAGCCGGTTTCTATTTTTTGTAGTTGCTTGTAAAAAGCAATAGTTTGTTCGGTAATGTTGGTTTCTGTTTGTGGGTTTTGCAGGTACGTATTTAGCTGGTCCAGAAACTTAGCGGTAGCATTTTCGAATAAAGCAAATGCTGCGTTTTCGGTTGACTGTGTTACTTCTGCTTTAAATAGCCTATTTGCCTGTTGCGTGGCAATAACTTTATAAGTTTTTTGGTTAGGGGTTACAATGAAATTAAAAGTTGATTTAGGAAATGTAATGCTTACTAAACCAGGCTCTGATACGAATAAGTTAAGTTTGAAGGCTCCGTTGCTATCAATATTAATGTCGTTAATATTTTGGTTTTGCTGTTGATATGCAGTTATACGAAGTGTTTGAGGCATAGAATCGACAGGGCCGCTTATCTCGCCGTTAATTTCTATGCTTTGGCTGTTGTTTTGCCCAAATAATAGCAAGCCAACCAGTAAGCCTGTTATTAGTACCCCTATTTTTTTCATGGTATAAAAATATAAAAGCCGTTGCTTTATGGCAACGGCTTTTAGTTATTGTTGTAAGAGGAACCACACTTTTACATTTGCTTATTTGCCGGCGTTTTTCAATGCTTCAATTTCTTTTTTCAGCAGCTCAATTTCTTTTTTTAAGTCGGCATCGGTACCTGAAGGTTGTGCAGTAGTGCCACTGCCTTTTTTCAAAGCTTCAATTTGTTGTTGCTGTTGTTGTATGGCGCTGGTTAGTATTGATATCATATCAACATAGTTTAAGCTTTTGGTTTGCATAGAGTCGATACCGGTATCAACCAGGTCGGGAACCAGTTTTTCTACCTCTTGCGCAATAAAGCCGTAACGGCGGTTTTTAGGCAGTCGCTCGTCTTTCCAGTAGTAAGTAACCGGGCGAAGCTGCTTTACAACGTCCAGGGCATTCATTTCCTGTTTTACTTCGGTTATGTCGCGTTTTAAACGATAATCTGAACGGCTTGTTAAACCCGAGTATTTGATAGAAGCTACGCACATATCCCAGGTTTGTACCGCACCGCCCCAGCCGCTTGGCCAGTCGCTGTAAAACGATCCGTTGGCCGATACGGTTAATACGTTTTGAGTTGTATTAGTCATATAGCTTGGGCCGCTCATGTAGCCTGCCCATGTTGCACTATTACCATCTTTAAAACCCAATGCACCCCAATAGCCCGATGTTTGCATATAGCCAACTACCCCGCCCGAAAGAGCATAGTCGCCATAGTTACCGCCCCATACACCAGCAGAATAGTTGTTGCCATAAAACGAATAGCCTTTTATTGCTGCATCTATACCAGCAGCTGACCAACCTGTACCACCATTTGCAGCAGTACCACTGAAACCATACCGGTACGAATAGATACCTGCTTTGCCGGCACCATAATCGCCGCTTGCGCGGTTAACATACAGGTTAGTGCTGGCATCGGAAGCTGCACCATTGTTTATACCAATACGACCATCGCTGCCTATATACATACGTGCAGTACCTGCTGTATAAAAGCCCATAGTGTTAGCACCGTTTACAGGGCGTATATAGTTACCAGCTGCATAGCTATAGTTGCCATCAAAAAACAGCGAACCGCCAGAGTTTAGAACTACATCGCCACCACCAGCAGCACGTATGGTTATACCACTGCCGGTAGCAGGACCCACCACATCTAACCTTGCGCCGGGCGCACGGGTGTTTACACCCACACTAACCGGGCCCCACGATTGGCCACCATCGAAAAAGAAGCTATTGCCAACGTGGCCCAGTTCGTTAACCGAAACACCGGCATCGTGGAATGAAATAGATGTATAATCTAAACCTGATAACAACAGGTTAGTATTATAAGTACTTGCCCAGCCCGAGTTACCCGGGTAATCGGTTGCTGCGTTACCAATATCAACAACAGCACCACTTTGGTATGTGCCGGCACCAAACGTTGCCGAACCCTGTACATCTAATTTTTTTGCAGGTGCTGTGGTACCAATACCCACGTTACCCGATGGCATTAAAGCCAGGTGGTCGTCGGCATCGTTATTTAACCCAAGTTCCAGGGTCATCGATTCGCCGCTACGGGCATAATAACGCATCCAGGCAATATCGCCGCTGCCACCAGCCGGGTCGGCCGGAAATTTAATACCGTTTGCAGCAGTACTACCAGCCGAAGGCTGTATGTAGCCGCTAACAAGTCCGTTACCGGCGGTATTAAAGCCAGCGCCAGATTGAGCAGTACTTGTTTGGTTTTGGATATAGTTACCGCTACCCGATGGTATATCGCTGGCGGTAGCAACCTGTAGTAAGCCCGATGTAGATTTTACAAGGCCCGAGCCAAGCGAGCTAAGCGTTAAGCCCGATGTATTTAATACCATGCTGTTAGCTCCAATATTAAACTCCTGGGTAGGCAACATTACAGTTGAACTTGCTGCACCAGGGTCTGCCTGGCCGGTAGCGCCGGAGTGCACCCATGTACCGCCGGTAGTTTCAACTTCGTAGAAAGAACCATCGCCGGTAAATGTTGCAAAGTTTACATACAGTTCGTACGCAGTAGCGCTTGCCCCCGCTGCATTGGCTTTCCATTTAATTTTGCCAGCAGTTGCAACCGTTGCGTTACGGCCAGTTACGTAGTACGAGCCATCTGCACCAAAGCCGTTGGCATCTACACTACTACCGTTACTTGTTTTAAAACGTAAGTAAGCTTCAAAATTCTGATCGATAGATGCGTTGTAGCCAGAGTTTGATACAATGCGAATAGTTGCGCTGTAGCCCGATTGAGGTATGGTTAATGTACCTAACTTAACCCATTGTGCAGTGCCACCAGTATTAGGTAATTGATAAACACCGTTAATAGCACTGGCACTTTGCCAGCTGGCTGTACCGTTGGCGTCGCTTATCATAACTTTGTTGGCGGCCTGGTTACCATCTACCATACGTATGCTGCCTACTACATGTAGCTTGGCAGCGGGTGTAGGTGTACCTATACCAACGTTACCGGCATTATCAATACGTACACGCTCGGTACCGCTATTTGTAATAAACGCCATTGCACCATCGGTTGCCCCGCCACCTCTAAAAAATCGTATACCCTCGCTAATTGCCCCGCCATTATAAGCCTGGCCAATTTGTGTTTGAATATCGCCAACAGTGTTAGTTGTAGCACCACGAGATGTAACCAGTTCAAAATTTACATCGCCTATTGCGTTAGCCAGCGATGTTGTTCGTGCGTTGGCTGTAACTGCTGTTGTACGTACCGTTAACGGAGAGTTTGGAGATGAGGTTCCTATACCAACTAAAGTACCATTATCATATATATTGCTGGTGCTGCTTAATGTACCGCTGGTACCGCTGGTGGTAGTCCATTTAGGTACATAGTTGGCAGTGCTGGCACCAGTTAGGCCGCTGCCACCTGCGTTTATTGTAACTGCACCTGTAGCGCCCGAAATTGTAACATTGCTACCTGCTACTATGCTGGTAACACCTGTGTTGGTTATAGTGTTGCCACTTACATTAATGCCCGAGCCAGCAGCAAGCGAGTTAATTGTATTGGCGGGTGCCCATGCTGTGCCGTTCCATTCTAAAGCCTGTCCGTTAGATGCTCCGGTAGTTGTTCCCAGGGCCGAACCATTTATTTTAGATACAGTGGGGTTAGGGTAAGTACCGCTTAAATCGCCACCGGCAGAAGTTGATGTAGTAATATCGTCACCAGCGTTAGTATCGCCGGTATTGGTTAGTGTAACTGAACCACCTAACGCAACTGTGCCGCCGCCGCTTAAACCTGTACCTGGTGTAATAGTAACCGAGTTAGAGTTAAGCATATTGTTGTTAACCTTTTGCCATGCAGGATAGCCGCTTGCATCTGTACCCCATACCTGGTTGCTGTTGCCACCGGTAGGGCCGGGTACAAGGCCTTTTTGGTTAAGGTCGTTATTCTTAACATCTACCGATAGCGTAGAAGTGCCTACCAGGCGACCGGTATTGTTGGTTAATACCACTGCGTTATTGCTGGTAGTAATATCGCCGGTGGCTATGCTGCCGGTTGTAACCGCATAGTTTTGCGAGCCGGTTACATACCAGCGCGCATCGGTTTTGTTATATTGAATTGTAATACTGCTGTTGCCTGCAACGCTAACCATATCGCTGCCGGTAAGTGTTTTAAACCCATTAGCTGCTGTAGCCGATGCGTTATTTTTTATAGTCATTACATTGCTGGTAGTGTTTACTAAAGTAACCAGCTGTCCATCTGCACCTGTTAGTGGAACTATGCCATATATAGAAAACGCTGCTGTAGGACCTGTGATGCGGTAAAAGCCTGCCTTTACGCCGCTAGATATATCGGGTAGTACAACGTTATCGTTAGTGCCACCAGAAGCTCCGCCATTGGACAACACTAACGTTGGCCCCTCACGCAATGATAAACCGCCATTAATATCCAATTTGCTTTTTGGGGTGTTGGTTCCTATACCAACATTTTGAGCAATGCAAAAACCGGCCGTCAGCACGAATCCAAGCAGTAGTAAAGGTTTCTTCATGTTTACTTTTTATTAATGCGTGCAAATAATTTACCAAACATGTTTATTAGTGCCGGTAATTATTAACAGCGATAAATTATTGGTTATACCGGTTTATGTACAGTATGTTGCCCGGGTACAACTTGATAATTACAAGTATTAATTGTTTTGATTGAAAATCAAACACTTGCGAATAGGCTGTTTGGTTAGAAGCTTAAACTTAACCTAACCCCCGGCGCTGCATTTGCCGAGTAGTTGCTGGTTTGCATGGTGGGTTGCCAGCTAAGGTGAATATCGTCTTTCATGTTCCAATCGAACAGGTGGCCGTCTACTGCAGCATCTACTATGTTTAATATATAGAACACACCTGTACAAATTGCGGTCACATCCAGGCTTCGTTTATAGTAGTCCCGGTAAGTTTTTAAGGTGGCTTCATCGCTAACACCTTTATACGAAGCAAATGGGTCGGCCGGTATAGCAACCTGTGCCCGGTAAGCATTGCGGTAACCGGTAAAGTTAGATGCTGTGTAGTATAAGGCGTAGCCTAATCCACCCAGCCCTGCATAGACTATGGGTATTTTCCAGTATTTTTTGTTGTAGGCCTGGCCCAGTCCCGGCAGTACAGCCGAAAATAAGGCGGCATATAGGGGGCTATGCCTGCGTAGTTTTTTTGCTGCCAGCGAGGTGTCGCCACCGGTTGGGTATTTAGAAGAATCCCAATAAAACCTGCGCTTACCTATGGGTTTAACCTTTGCTGTTGCCGGAGCGGCCGTATCTACAGTAGCTTCAGGTAGGTTTGGGGTGGTATCTTGCCCCATGGCAATTTTTTGAGCATTAGATTGGCTGATAACTTCTTGTGTTATAGAATCGGGGGTAGCTGTGCCATCTTGAGAATAGGAGTAACCACAGCTAAATAGTAACAGCATCAGTATACAGAATTTGTATGCTGATTGCATGCTTCCTACGGCAGTAATTGTAATTCTAAAAAATGACAACAGCATTATTTTTCGGCAATAGCTTCAACCAGTCGGGTTAAATCATCATCGTTATAAAAACGGATAACAATTTCGCCTTTACCATCGTTAGCACGGTTAATTTGTACTTTGGTGCTAAGCGATGTTATAAGCTGGTCTTGCATTTTTTTGATAGTAAACGGAATGGCAGCCGGTTTATTACTATCGCCCGATGTACCGCTCAGTTTTTTTGGTTTGCTTTCCAGCGTACGTACCATTTCCTCTACCTGCCTTACGCTCAATCCTTTGCTAACGGTATCTTTAAAAGCAGTAAGTAACAGTAGGGGATTTTCGATAGCCAGTAACGCCTTGGCATGGCCCATGGTTATTTTTTCATCGCGCAGGCCTGCCTGAATATCGGGGGGCAGGCGAAGTAAACGCATGTAGTTGGTTACACTGCTACGGTTTTTGCCCAGGCGCACAGCCAGTTCTTCCTGTGTAAGGTCGCACTCGTCCTGCAGGCGTTTGTAGTTAATAGCAATTTCCAGCGGGTTAAGGTCTTCGCGCTGTATGTTTTCTATCAGCGCTATCTCTATACTTTCCTGGTCGCTGGCCAGGCGAACAAAGGCGGGTACTTCGGCTTTGCCGGCAAGTTTGCTGGCACGTAAACGGCGCTCACCAGCTATAAGCTGGTATTTGTTGTTCTCTATTTTACGAACAGTAATAGGCTGTATAACGCCATGTACTTTTATAGAGTCGGCAAGGTCGTTCAGGCTTTCTTCTTCAAAT
>JBJOOW010000278.1:0-5013 GCA_046051095.1 Bacteroidota bacterium
GGATAACGTAAGCTCATCCATTGCCTCCTGTTTAGTTAAATGGGTTAACGATGTATGAGTATATCCATGAGAGCCAATAGTAAACATATCGTTACTGCTTAATGCGGTTATCTCCTCCGCAGACATTAGCTGCCAGTACACATCCATATCGGACTTTTGCATAAAAGCTGCGTAAGGCAAAAATACCTCGTAAAGCTTATCTATAAAAGCACGGTTCTGTTTAATAACATGCTGGTGTATAGCTAAGCCACTGCTATGAAAAAACCTGCCTCCGGCTCCTTTCAAATACTGCTCTCCTGCTATGCTTATTTTATCCGGAGCATAACGGGTAGCATGGTCTACCAAATCGGGCCATAGTATATTTTTACTCTGATGCCATATTGGAGTAATAAAAAAGGTAGCCGGGGCGTTGTATTTTTCTAAAACAGGGCGTGCCAGGGTATAATTATTCATGAACCCGTCATCGAACGTAATGGCTATATTCAGCTTGTCGGCTACAACATCATCTTCAATGTATTGCTTAAGCGTAATAAAGTTGGTGTACTTTTTCAGGTATTGTAAATGCTGCTCAAATAACGAAACACTTACGCATTTACTGTTTACGGTAGTATCTGTTCTGTAATCTATTGCATGGTAGCAGATAATCAATTTGCCCCGTGCATTTTGCACAATACTACCGGGCAACTGCATAGCCTTCCATTTACCTGTAATACGGTATTTGTAGGCACGCAATAAATGTAGGGGCAGGTGCATATTACCGGTTGAATATAGCCTTAGTTGATAAATTAGTATAACAAACCTTCTACGTCTGTAAATTTGCCTTACAATAAGGCCGTTTATTTACATAATTGCCTTATGAAACTGGCACTGGCAACCTGCAGCAAACAACCAAACCTGCACGAAAGCGACATACCGCTGATTGCTTTATTCAAACAACATGATATAGAAGCTGTACCAGCTATCTGGAATGATCCTGATATTGACTGGCGGAACTATGATGCGGTACTTATACGCTCTGTGTGGGACTACCACCTGTACGAAACAGACTTTACCCAATGGCTGGAAGCACTTGTAGAGAATGGCATTTATGTGCTCAACCCGGTTAATACCATATTAAAAAACAACCACAAGTTCTATTTACAACAACTTGAACAAAGCGGCATAAACATTATACCAACGGTATTTGTACCAAGTACCGAAAGCTTTAGAATACCCACAATAGTTGCATCCGAATGGAATAAAGCAGTAATTAAACCGGCAGTATCGGCAGGCTCTTACCTTACAAAGGTGTTTACTGCCCACGAAGCAGATACGATAGAAAAAGAATACCATACCATAGCCCGTGAACGCGACCTGCTGATACAACCCTTTTTACCCGAGGTAATCAGCAATGGCGAAATATCGCTTTTGTACTTTAACAGGCAGTTTTCGCATGCCGTACTTAAAACACCTAAGCAAGGCGATTTCAGGGTACAGCAGGAGTTTGGGGGACATACAGTTGCTTATACACCTACTGCTGAAACGTTACAGGCCGCAGATAATATTATTCAGAAAACAGAGGGAGAACTATTATATGCCAGGGTTGATGGTGTTATATTAAACGGCAAATTTGCACTAATGGAGCTGGAACTGATAGAGCCATACCTTTTCTTTGGCTACAAACAAGGCGCAATTGAGCTTTTTGTAAAAGAGGCCGCCACACTGCTTAACCACCATTACCATAAAGGGCATAGCTAAACAACCGTTTAGTGGCATATTTTTATTTAGTTCGTAGCACAACAAAAACTAATGCTTTACCTGTTTGCCTTTGTACTGGGTTTTGTGGGGTATTTGCCACCTGGCAATATTAACCTTACGGTGGTACAACTACGGGTAAGTGAACACCGGACCAGTTGGTGGTGGTTTATACTTTTTGCGGCAGCTATGGAGTTTGTTTACTGCTTTGGCTGTATGTGGGGTATACAAATGCTGCTAAAACAGCAACAACTATCACATATACTAAATTGGAGCGCTGTAGCTATCTTTCTTGCACTGGGGCTTTTCAGCATACTGCACAACAGCACCGACAATAACAGCACATCGGTAGAAATAAAAAGAGGGATACTGGTAGCAATCATAAACCCACTTCAAATTCCTTTCTGGATGGTTTGGGGCGTGTATGCCATGAAAGATGGATGGCTGGGCAATGATGCGCTTTCAATAGTACTATTCAGCATAGCCTGTGCTATTGGCACAATAGCCGTGTTAACTATGTACGCCGAAGTGGGCAGAAAGCTGGTAGAAAAACTAAACCTGAACAAAGTACTGCTTAACCGGATTATAGGCGTATTATTCATATCGCTGGCAGTGTACCAAACGGTTAAAATACTAACTGCATAAAAAAACGCCGCCCTAATATATCGGGGCGGCGTTTTTGTCAATTTACACACCAACTTACTCACCTTTATTAAAACGGCTTACATAAAGCAGCCGGTTATTGTTATCGTATAGGGTAATAATATACATACCACTCTGGTAGTTTACCATATCAATTGTCATCCCATTACTACCAGCCTCCAAATGATACTCCCCTCTTACCCTGCCAGCTATATCCATTATCCGAATCTCTCCTGCATCGGCATTCAATTGTGGCTCTACCACCATGTAATTTATTGCCGGGTTAGGATAAAACTTTAACGATACATTGCTTCGGTTATTGTATTCATCCATTATCTGCTGCTGCGATTTAATTGAATTGTTCTCGGCAAGCTCAGTATTATCTTGTGCAGTAGCTGCTTGCATATTAACCAATAGCAGTGCAGCAGTAATAAGTATATAACGCATAACAGTAGGTTTATACCGGTACGACAAACCAACCCCATTAAGGTTTAAAAAGTAAAAAACAAAAAAATGTAAAAATGATTTTTGTTACTCGGTACGCAACGCCTCTACCGGGTCAAGGTCGGCGGCTTTGTATGCAGGGTATATACCTGCCGCCAGTCCAACAATAAACGTGAAGAACCAACCACCTAATACCCATTGGTAAGGAAACAAAAACCCTGATTGAAGAAATAAACCCACCAGGTTACCAATAGCAATGCCCAATATAATACCAAATATGCCACCTATCTGACAGATAACTATAGCCTCCATTAAAAACTGCACACGGATAGTTCTTTTATTGGCACCCAAAGCTTTGCTGATACCAATTTCGCGCGTACGTTCCTTTACGCTTACCAGCATAATATTCATTAAAGCAATACCGGCACCTATCAGTGTAAGTATACCAATAACAATGGTTGCAATTTTTATGTACGACATCTGATCCAGTATCTGGTCTGCCAGTCGTTCACTTTTGGCAATATCAAAATCGTTCTCGTCGTTTACGCGTAAGTTTCTTATTGCCCGCAATACGCCGGTAGCCTCATCAATCGCCAAATCCAGTTCTTCTGCACTGCCAACCATTACGTTAAGCAGATAGCTATTGGTGTTATCCGGAAAACTCCATCGTGCATTCTGCAAGGGTATCATCACCTGGTTATCGGTAGCGTTCTGGCTGGCCCCTTTACTGGCCAGTATACCGGCTACTTTAAATTTTTTACTGCCTATACTAACCAGTTTACCCACTACTGTATCGTACGGCTCAAAAATCTTGGCAACAACATCTTTACCCAGTATTATTACATCGCTGCCATTTTCAATTTCTGTTTTAGAGAAATTACGCCCCTCTGCAATATTCTGCCCGCTAACTTTCAGGTAGTTTTCATCTACCCCAATTACTTTAACGTTAGGGTTGGTTTTCTTCGATTCGTTTTTGATAATGGCAATATCGTTAGCCGATACTGATACCGCTGTGGTAGCGGGGTAATGAAACGCTTTTTTAAACGAATTGGTTTGCTGTAGGGTAATTGGCGGGTTCTGCGATTTGTGCCTACGGCGCCCTCCTCCCCCACCTATTTTCTTAATAGCTCCTTCGTTGGTTACCGAAAACGTGGTAGCACCCATCTCGCTAAAACTACTCAGCATTTTTACTTTAATACCTTCGGTTGCGGTTAGTATACCAATAAGCGCCGTAATACCAAACGCAATAATAGATAGGGTAAGTACAGTGCGTAAGGTATTGGCACGCAGGGTGCGTAAGGCCAGCTTTATATTTTCGGTAAAATTCACAGCACTGCAAACTTATTTATTTCGCCGGTATCAAAAACACAAAATAAACCAGCGCACCTTATGTAATATAAATGCATTTAACAATAAGTGTAATAAATTAGCGCACTTATGAGCGCCGAATTTGAGCTGGCAGAACAGTTTGCACTGTACACACACCGGCATTTTTTTCTTACAGGTAAAGCGGGTACGGGTAAAACCACCCTGCTTAAACATATAGCACAACGCACTACTAAAAACTTTGTAGTGGTAGCCCCTACGGGTGTAGCTGCTATTAATGCGGGTGGGGTAACCATACACTCTATGTTCGGGTTGCCGCTTACCGCCTTTGCCCCAACCAACGATTTTGTAGACCTGAACGTAGCCACCAACCGCCGCCGCTTGTTGGATGAACACATGAAATACCGGAAAGATAAACTGAAGGTATTGCAGGAGATGGACATGCTGATAATTGACGAGGTAAGTATGGTACGCGCCGATATACTGGATGCTATAGACTTTGTACTGCGTACCGTACGCCGAAACCAGCAGCCCTTTGGCGATGTGCAGGTAATGCTGATTGGCGATATGCACCAGTTACCCCCTGTTATTAAAGACGAGGAGTGGAAAATACTTAGTAAGTATTACACCGGCCCATACTTCTTCAACTCGCTGGTGTGGCTGCAAATAGAAGCCGCCGAAATTGAGCTTAAAAAAATATACCGGCAAAGCGACCGTAACTTTCTTTCGTTGCTTAACAACATTCGCCACCAGCAGATGGATGAGTACGATTATGAAAAATTGAAAGAACGTTACCAGCCTAACTTTAACCCAACCGAAAAAGGGTATGTACTTTTAGCCACACATAACAGCAAAGCCAACAGCGTA
>JBJOOW010000279.1:0-5683 GCA_046051095.1 Bacteroidota bacterium
GCGCGCCAGCAGGCCGAAGAGTATTACCACAAAATGGTAGATGAAGTACAGGACTATGCAATTATACTGCTTGATAAAAACGGCCATGTGGTTAACTGGAACCGCGGTGCCGAAAAAATAAAGGGCTTTACAGCAGCCGAAATTATTGGTAAAAGTGTAACGCAGTTTTATACCCCCGAAGACATTACTGCCAACCTGCCCGAAGTACTGCTGCAGGAGGCCGTTGATAAGGGCCGATCGGAACATGAGGGCTGGCGGCAACATAAAAACGGTAGCCTGTTTTGGGCCAACGTAATACTTACCGCACTATACGGCGATGATGGAAAGCTGATTGGCTTTTCGAAAGTTACCCGCGACCTGAGCGAGAAAAAAGAACTGGAAGAAACACTTAAACGCCAGGCCGAATTGTACCGTATGATGCCCGATGCGGTAATGTACGGTACACAAAATCTTACACTGCTGGGCATGAACGCCTTTGCCGAACGGATGCTGGGTATTACCGAAAAAGAGCTGGCCGGTAAACGTATAGAAGATTATATAACCGTAGATATAGTGGATGGCAGCCGCGAGGACTTGCGCAACAGTGTTTGGGGGGGTGACGGTTTCTGGCGCGGCGAAACAATTTTTACTACCCCGCAGGGTAAGCGGATAAACGTACTGGCATCGCTTAAGGCTATACCCACCACAGATGGTGCCCCCGGCTGGCTGGGTGTGTATACCGATATAACTCAACTTAAATCGCTGCAGGAACGCTTTAGCTATGCCGTAGAAAGTATGCAAGCCGGCCTGTGGGAGTGGAACCTGGCAGATGAAAGCAAAAACTGGTGGAGTGCCCGCCACTACGAAATGCTGGGCTACCAGCCAAACGAAATTGAACCATCGGTAATGAATTTTTTGGATATGATACACCCCGCCGATGTGAAAACCATAGAACGCTTTGTAAAGCGGGTAAAGGATAAAGTACCGTTTGATACCGAGGCGCGCTACCGCACCAAAAATGGAAGCTACAAGTGGATGGCTTTAGTAGGTCAAAGTAAATTTGATGCCATCGGCAAACCGGTTTCGGTTATTGGCTCTATTGTAGATATTGACGACAAGAAACGCGCCCAAATGCTGGTGCAACAACAGGCCGATTTAATAAGCCTGCTGCCCGATGGTATTATAATATGCGATATGCTGGCCCGGGTGCTGGATATGAATGCAGGCGCCGAAAAAACCTTTGGCATAAAACGCGAAGACGCTATCAACAAATCGGTAACCCGTTTGGCAAAGCTTGACTTTGTGGGCTCCGATTTAAAACTGGTGCAAAAAGACCTGCGCGAAAAAGGCATTGTACGCTGCGAGGTAAACATACATAATGCCGATGGGCGCGAAACACTGGTGCTGGTTACCGGTAAGGTAATGGAAAACCAATACGATAATATAACCCGAGTAGCTTGTGTTTATACCGATATTAGTATGCTGCGCCTTAACGAAGAATTAAAACAAGCTCTGTTTCAACAACAGGAAAACAACCGCTATCTGGAGCAACTGGCCTACATAGGCGCGCACGACCTGAAAGCACCTATTACCACCATAATGGGGTTAATAGACCTGATGAACAAACCCGACCTGAACATTGATGAGGTGCGCGAAATTGCCGGTATGGTTAAGCAATCGGCTAACCAGATGCATCGTACCAACTCGGCACTTAACGATGTGCTACGCCTTAAAACCAACCTTTCGACCATTGATATTAATAACCCGGGCGAGCTTATAACCATTGCACAACTGCTGGATGATATACAACAAATGGTTGAAATTAGGCTAAACCAGGTAAGCGGAACGTTGCAAATTTCATATGGTACGCTAGGTAATATAAAGTTGCCACATGTTCATTTCAGAAGTGTGCTTTCCAATTTGGTAGATAATGCCATTAAATACCGCGACCCTAACAGAAACCCCGAAATAAAAATTGCCATTGTGCAAACAGCCGAAAAACTACTGATAACTGTGAGCGATAATGGCCTTGGCATGGATATTGAAAGAAACCGGCACAAAATGTTTACCATCTTCAAACGTCTGCATAACCACGTAGAGGGTTCGGGCGTAGGGCTGCACATTATTAAAACCATTATAGAGGCATACGGTGGTGCTGTTAGTGTTAAAAGTAGTGTTGGTGAAGGTTCTGTTTTTTCTATTGAACTATTAAACGATAATATTGCCGCGTGGAACTGAAAAGTGTTTTATTAATTGATGATAGCGAGGCTGTAAATTTTTTACACAAAAAACTGTTACGCCGTTTTGCCCCCGACTGCACCGTAGAAACCACCATTAACGGACAGGAAGCTATTGACCTGCTGGAGAAAAACGGCACCTGCCCCGATGTAATTATTCTGGATATTAATATGCCGGTAATGGATGGTTTCGAGTTTCTGGAGTCGTTTAATGATATGGCCCGCTGCACCGGTAACAGCAGTATATATATAGTTACCTCTTCCGATAGAGATGAGGATCGCAACCGCGTACTTAAATACGATTTTGTAAAAGACTATCTGGTTAAACCGCTCGATGAAAAAAACCTCGATAAAATAATAGCGTCGGTACGTAAAGTATAAACCTTATTGCCTTAGCCCTATGTAACGCATATGGCAAACAAAAAACGGGATAATGAAATCATTATCCCGTTTTAATTTAAAAACAAAACAACGCTATCTTACTTATCTATCTTGTCTATTTCAATTTCTACGCGGCGGTTTTTGGCGCGGCCTTCTTCGGTTTCGTTATCGGCAATTGGTGCGCGTTTACCCATACCAATGGTTTCGGTACGTTTAACCGGTATACCTTTTTTAATCAGGTAATCCTGCACGGCGCGTGCACGTGCACGCGATAACCAATCGTTGTACTCATCCGATGCTTTAAAGTCGGTGTGGCCAAGTATGCGTATGTGCATACCCTTGTTGCTCTTTAAAAACTTAACCACTTTATCCAGCTCGGTGTAACTGCTTTGGCTAAGCTCGCTGCTGTTGCGCTCAAAGTTTACACTGTTAAGGCGTAGTATATCGCCGGCATCGGCAGTAGTATTATCATCTACACTGGTTGGAAAATCGCGTGTTGGTTTCTGGCTTGTTTTCTGCTTGTAGTTTTTCACACTCTTTTCAATATCCTCTGTCTGCTCTTTCAGCTGTTTAATGCTTTCTTCCTGTCCGCTAACTTTTGCTTCCTGCTCATCCAGTTTGGTCTGTTGCTCGGCCAGTTTAGCAGCCTGTTCTCCCTTAGCGGCCTCTAACGAATCTACCCTTGCGTTGGTAGTATCCATGTTTTCTTTCAGTTTGGCAAGCTCGTTAGCAAGGCTGTCGTACTGCGATTGTTTGGCAAATGTCTCATCAGGGTTTTTGTTTTCTTTCTTCAGCCAGCGGTCGAAGTTTATGCCCAGTATAACCTCGTGTGTACCGTGGGTTGATGAGTACTGCACTTTTTTAAGTATAGGGTACTCGTATGCATAACCTATGGTTGCTGCCTTGGCAATGCGCACGGCGGCCTGCATGGTTACGCCATAATCTAACCGGTAACCAACCCCTAGAAAAGCAATGCGTTTATAGTTAGCCATTATGTTTGCATCTACCTGTACCGGTTGCGATGCGCCTTTTTTTACCAGCACACTTGGTTCTATGTTCCACGTTTCCTGTTTAATACTAATCTCGTAGCTAATGCCACCTATAAAGTGGCGGCGGGTAGAGTATTTCGAATCTTTAAGTTGCGAGGTAATACGCGCCTCCATGTTAAGCACCTGTGGCACCGCAAAACTTACGGTTAGTTTTTTCCATTGGTAGGCAAGGCCCACACTCATATCAAACCCTACACCGCCCTTGGCAGCACCCAGCAGGTGGTTATCGTCCAGGTCGTTGGCTACTACATTGTCGTAATCAATACGTGTTTGCAATATACCCAACGATACACCCAGCGATAACGTATGGTCTTTGGCAAAGCGAACTTTTTGGGCGTAGTACAACTGCGCATTTACGCGGTGTATAATATCGGTGTTATCGTTATACACGTGGAACCCCACACCGCTACGGTCTTTCCAAAGGCTTACCTCGCCCATAGCACCGCGTGTAACCGGATGGCCCGGCATACCGGTCCATTGGTCGCGGTAAAAACCATACACGTTGCTGCTACCGTTGTACGCGGTAAGCGCCGGGTTGTACAGCATACGCATAAAATACATCTGGCTGTACAAAGGTACCTGTTGTGCTTTGGTTTGCAGGGCAAGTACCAGCGCAAAAACCGAAATAGTGATAAGCTTTTTCATATTCACTTTATTTAAGTTGGTCATGCTTTATCTATTGTTATTACTGCCTGTTATTTGGCATCGCTGTTAAGTATATTAATAGCGCCTTTGTACACATGGTTGTTTTGTGCCGGCACTTTCAGCACATAGTAGTAAGTACCATCCGGTAGTTTTTTGCCGGTTCCTTTGTAGGTACCATCCCAATCGTTGGTGTAGTTGGTTGCTTCGTATACTAACTCGCCCCAGCGGTTAAATATTATCAGGTCCGAACCATCCAGATTTATTTTAGCGTTCAGTTTCCATATATCGTTTTTACCATCGCCGTTGGCAGTAATTACGTTTGGCAGCAGTATGTTATCGGGCACATATACATTTATCACAATCGTATCGGTTGCCCAACAGCCCCAGGTGTCGGTTACTTTTACTACAAACTCCGTAGTATCCGGACCCGAGTAAGTTGGGTTAGGAACATTGGTAAAGTTCAGGAAGTAATCCGGGGTCCAGTTATACAGCAACTGGCTACTACCGGTGCTGGTAGTATGTATCATCACACTTTCGCCCAAAGTAATAGTAGTATCGGGGCCTGCGTTAACGGTAGGCAGTGTTATTACATCTATAATTATTCCTTCGCTGGTATCGGCCGAGCAGCTATTGCTACCTATAACAACCACCTCATCGTGTGTAGCCAGTGTAGTGGTTGCAAACGTATCGGTAGTAGATGCCGCCCCCTGCGAAATGCCGTTTACAAAAAACTCGTAGAACTCGGCACCCGATGCGGTAAACAATACATAGTCGCCCTGGCAAATGGTATAGTCAACCTCCGAAACGGTTAACGATACACTTACCGAATTCTTAACTACTATCGGATAATCCAGCGTGTCTTTACAACCATTGGCATCGGTATACAGATAGTTAACAGTAAACGAACCGGCACCGGTTAAAGCCGGGTAGAAATAATGCTGACTAACACCAAACCCGCTGTATACGCCACCAAGTGGGGTGAAGAAACTATCCAGGTTCATTGGTGCCGAACCAGAACAAAGGTCAGGCTGCTCTACTGTATCAATCTGCGGCTGCGGGTTAACGGTAAAGTTAACGCTTGCCGAATCGGTACAGCCCGATGCGTTGGTAAAGATGTAGGTGATATGATGTGTTCCCACGCCAAACACAACCGGGTTAAAGGTGGTTACGTTCAGGCTATCGCCTACATTGTAGGTACCGCCCACCGGTGCACCACCGGTAAGTGTAAAGGCCGGCTCGGTGTAGCAGATGGCACTGTTCATAGTAAGTGTTACAACCGGTTGCTGGCGCCAGGTTATGGTAACCTGTGCGGTATCGTAGCAACCGCTTGCATTGCTAACTATCAGCGTGTATATGCCCGCGCCTACGCTATCGGGGTTTGGAGTGTTCCAC
>JBJOOW010000280.1:0-3150 GCA_046051095.1 Bacteroidota bacterium
CGATATTAAGGTGGTAAGCTATGCGCAAAACCAGGGCAAAGGCTACGCACTGCGCCAGGGCATTAACGAGGCCGATACGGACCTTGTAATTTACACCGATGTAGACTTTCCGTACACGCACGATAGTTTTATAAAGATATACCGTGCATTAACCGATGGAAAAACCGATGTGGCTATTGGTATACGCGGCGATGAGTACTACACCCACCTGCCTAAAGCAAGGGTGCGTATATCCAAACTACTGCGGTGGTTTATTAAAAAATTTTTACGTATACCCACCGACGATACACAATGCGGGCTAAAAGGCATGAACCGCGCCGGTAAGGAGGTGTTTATGCAAACTACCATTAACCGCTATTTGTTCGATCTGGAGTTTGTTTTCCTTTCGGCACGTAAAAAACTGGCCATTAAAACAGTAGAGGTACAATTAAGGCCAGAAGTGGTTTTATCGAGAATGAACTTTACCGTATTAAGTCAGGAATTTGGCAACTTTTTGAAGATTTTTCTGAAAAGTATTTTCAGCCTGTAAAACGCGGCTATGAAAAACAACAGCACCCCTGCGGCCATTATTCTTATAGCCATTATAGCTATACAACTGGTACTACTTAATATGGCATTTAAAGATACGATTGCCGAAAAAGGGAACCTTATTTTTTGCAACGACTACGATGGGTTAAAAAATTACTATACCCTGCACACCTACGTAACAGATACCGCCACTACAGATTTACGGCATTACGCCTTTATGAACTACCCGTATGGCGACTGTGTATTTTATACAGATAACACCCCTCTTTTCTCAATGGGGTATAAAGCGCTGGTACTAAAATGGCCAAACTTAGCTACATACGATTTTCAGGCATTCCACTTAGTGCTTATACTAAACATATTACTGGCATCGGTATTGCTTTACTTTATTATGGCTCGTTGGGTAAGCAACCCTATTCTTTTAATTGTCTTTTCGGTAGGGCTACCGTGGGTAAGCCAAATGTTTTTAAAGCTTACCAACTGTGTAAACCTGTCGCTAACATCGCTTATTGTGCTGCACCTGTTGTTGCATATAAAATTATTTGAAAACAGCAGCCGAAACAGGCGCTATTACCTGCTAGCAACCGCCATAGTTTTGTTGCTGTTGGGTTCGTTTTTTATACATGGCTATTACCTTTTTATTATGGCTTTTACCTCGGGTTATCTGTTGCTGTTTGAAGCTATAGTAAAGCTACGGTTGCGGCCACTTATTGCGGCAATTATAATTCCCGGCCTTGGTTTTGGTTTATCTATGATTGCTTTACATTTAATAGATACTCAATTAAGCCTGCGTAGCACTAATATTATTGGCTATGGTTACGACGGTTGGGAAGCAAGTTTTCTGGCTTACTTTACTCCATATCCGCAATATAGCATTCGATTTGGTGTAAAACCTTACGATTACCCTTTCAGTTTCGAGGCCGCCGCTTATATGGGCAGTGCCTTTTTAATAGGTGCGGGGTTAGTGGTATTAATATGGCTGGTTAAGTGTATTGTACAAAAACGATTGGTTTCAGGCTTTATTAATAACCATAACCGGCTACCGTTAATACTTTTACTTACTGCATTTTTTGTTGCTGCAATGTCGTTTGGTACCGATGGCAGTTTTTTTAAATCGAAACACCAGTACCAAAACATTCTAAACCCCATTTATTATATACAGAACATTGTTCCGGAGTTTAAGCATATAAGGTACACAGCCAGGTACAATTTTCCTGTATTTTTTATAGCCAATATACTGTTAGCCGGTGCCTTACAACAAGTAATAAACCGTACTTCATTTCAATGGGTTAAAGTGCTTCTACCGGTTATTGTAGCAGTACCACTGGCCAGCGATACCCGCGATGCGGTAACTACCTTTTACACAAAAAGGAATTTGCTTTACAGTAAGTATTTTAAAGAATCGATAAAAATACCACCAATAAACTACGCTTCATTTCAGGCAATTCTACCGCTGCCATATTACCATGTAGGCTCGGCAGATTGGTCGCATACCATGGAAACCGGCGAAGATTATTTCAACAGAATACTGGCTATTTCATCAAACGTTCATTTGCCGCTTATGAGTTGCAAAATGAGCCGCACGCCCGACTACCAAAACCAAAACCTGGTTAATATGCTTTTGTACGACAGTATAAGCACCGATATTTTAAACCGGTTGAATAATAAACCTATACTTATTATAGTTGACAAAAACTACAAACCGGCCGAAGGCCTTGCGGAACATACAGCAGCATACGAGGCGGCAAAACAGCAGGATGTTTTTATAAAACGAACCCATGCCGAACTACTTGCCGGCGACGAACAGTATGCCTATTATTGCTGGTATCCTAAAAAGTATAACTTACAGTCAAATTAACCCTTATGGCTTACAAACTTAGTACCCAACACACTAACAAACGCGCTTTTATTACCGGTGCAGGCGGCGGCCTGGGCCGTGCACTGGCACTGGCATTGGCTAAAGACGGCTGGACAGTTGGTATTACCGATATAAAAGATGAAGCCCTGGCCGAGTCGAAAAAACTGATTGAAGAGGCTGGTGGTAAAGCATTCACCTATAAGTTTGATGTAGCTAAAAAAGATGAATACAAAACCGCCTTTGATGATTACCTGAGCAAAGCTGGCGGACTTGATTTGCTGATAAACAACGCTGGTGTGGGCGATGGTGGCCTGATTGGCGAATACGACCTGGAACACTGGGACTGGATAACCGGCATTAACCAAATGGCGGTTATTTATGGTTCGCATTATGCGTTGCCGGTATTTAAAAAGCAAGGTAGCGGGCATATAATATCTATAGCCAGCGCCGCGGGTATTGCCAACATGCCTAACATGGGTATGTACAACGTAACCAAGGCGGCTGTTATTTCGCTTATGGAAACCATTTATGCCGAGGCTAAAGGCTTTAATGTACAAGCCAGTGTAGTGTGCCCTACGTTTTTCCGCAGTAACATTATGCAGCACCATAAGGGCGATAAAAACTCGGCCAAAATCGGCCAGACCATTATTGAGCGCGCCAAGTTCTCGCCCGATGATATTGCCCACTACATATTAACCGAAGCCGGCAAAGGCACTTTCTACGTATTGCACCCTTGGCAGGCTAAAATGGTGTTCCATGTTAAG